>PMJE01000026.1 GCA_003157315.1 Myxococcales bacterium
CTGTCACACCGGCAAGCTGGTCGATGGGCTGACCATCGGGTGTCCGACGCACAACCTGATTCCGGAGTGGAACGACCTCATCTACAAGGGACGCTGGCGGCAAGCGCTGGACCGGCTGCTGAGGACCAACAATTTTCCCGAGTTCACCGGGCGCGTGTGCCCAGCCCCTTGCGAGGGGTCCTGCGTGCTCGGCATCAATGCGCCACCGGTTACCATCAAGGTCAATGAGTGCGCCATCATCGACCGCGGCTTCGACGAGGGCTGGGTCGTGGCGCAGCCGCCGACGCAGCGGACGGGCAAGACCGTGGCCGTGGTGGGCTCGGGCCCGGCGGGTCTGGCCTGCGCCGACGAGTTGAACCGCGCTGGGCACCTGGTCACAGTGTACGAGCGGGCGGATCGGGTGGGTGGTTTGCTCATGTACGGCATTCCTGCGATGAAGCTGGACAAAAACCTGGTCAATCGGCGGGTCAAGCTGATGCAGGCGGCCGGAGTGCGCTTCCGCACCGGCGTCGAGGTCGGCAAGACCATGTCGGCATCCAAGCTGCGCGCGGACCACGACGCTCTGGTGATTTGTGGCGGAGCTTGCAAGCCACGTGACCTGCCAGTTGAAGGGCGCAATTTGCGTGGCGTGCACTTCGCAATGGAGTACCTCACCGCCAACACCCGTAGCTTGCTCGACAGTGGCGGCACGGACGCAACTCCGATCCACGCGCGCGACAAGCACGTGGTCGTGATCGGCGGCGGCGACACCGGCAACGACTGTGTGGGCACTGCGCTTCGCCAAGGCTGCAAGAGTGTCACCCAACTGGAGATCCTGCCGCGGCCGCCCGACCAGCGTGCGGTGGACAACCCATGGCCACTGTGGCCCAAGATCTATCGTGTCGACTATGGACAGGAAGAGGCAGCGGCACGGTTTGGCGCGGACCCCAGGCTGTTTTCCGTGCAGACCAGGCGCCTGCTGGGCGAAGGCCAGGTGCAAGGCATCGAGATCGCTGACATTCGCTTCGTGCCCCAGCCCGAACGGCGGCCGCCGAAAATCGAGGAGTTCCCGGGCACGGTGCGCACGTTGCCTACGGATCTGGTGCTGCTGGCCATGGGCTTCCTCGGGCCCGAGCGCGAGGGCATACTGGCCGAGCTGGGCGTGGATCTAGACGGCCGCGGCAACGTGGTGGTCGACGAGAACCAGCAGACCAGCATCCCCGGCGTATTTGCAGCCGGAGACATGGTGCGCGGCCAATCGTTGGTGGTGTGGGCCATCATGGAAGGGAGACAAGCGGCGCGCGGCGTGGACCGCGCACTCATGGGCGAGACGGTGTTGTTGTAGCGAGCGGGCTGGGCGAGTCCCGATCGTTCAACGCCCCGATCTTCCTATGTTCTGTCAGAGGGCGGCAATGCACTCGGGCTCAGCGCCCTCCTTGCCGTGGTCGATTAGGATCCTGCTTCCTTCAACGCGGAGCCATCCATGCTGGGTCATGAGGGCGCGCATGAAGGTATCGGCAACTCCACTCTTCGGATTGGCAAGGTGTAGGTCAAGAAGGCGAACGAGATCAAGCGTGCGAAGTACCAGAATTTTGAGGGCAACGGCATGTTGCACCTGTTCAGACGAAACCTCTTGAGCCTTCTCTTTCAGCGACTTTGCATTGTTGTGCGTGTTCTGGATAAGAACGGTAGGGAAGGACGAGGGTAAGCAGGCGCGCTCTCTGTGGCTGTCCGCCTGGTTCACATTCTCGCGTTTGATCCCACGGGCAGTGCCCTTCACTTCGACGAAGACGGCTGGCTTGCCCCTGGGATTCAAGAGTTTAAGGTCCTCGCGGAACTCGTCCGTGGCGTCCACTGAAAGGCCAAAGCCGACAGACAGTATCTTGGCAACCGCCTCGACGAGCTTCTCTCCTGAACCCGCCAAGGCCCACTTGTAGTCGGCCAACGTTTGCAGGTCGGTATCGATCTTGTCGGCCAAGGCTAGATGTTGCGAGCGATCCGATTGAAGGGGTGTCTCAGTCTTGAATACAAAGCGGTGAGCCCATTCGGGCAATTCCACGTTGAGGCGGCGAGTGGTTAGCACCAAACCAGAGACTAGCGTCCTGAAGAAGTGACCCAGTTCAGTGGGGTCGGGGTCTGGCAAAACCGACGGTACAAAGTAGATCCTTGCATCAGCGACGAGTGCCGCCGCATGCTCGCCGCTGCCGTGCGAGCACATCGCGAGAGGACGAACGTCTTCGTTCTGTGGTAGGAAAGTGAAGACGCTAGAGGCTGCGCCGTAGCGCGCCAAAAAGTCAGACAGTTCCTGCTGTTTGGCGCTGATTGCGGTGCTTGGAACCGGAAGGTCGTACACTTGGATGCCGAACGCATCAAGGACACAACTCGGGATGTCTGTCCGAGTGAGTTCCCCGTTTATGAGAAGAGGCCGATACAAGAGGAAGCAAATAAAGCCGCCCTTGTCGATAAGGAGCTTCATTTCGTTGATGCGTTTGTTCAGTGCATTGCTGTCGTAGGTTCTTCTAGCACGGTCCTCAAAGATCCCTTGGAAGAGAACGACGCCGGCATATCGATCAAATGGTGCCGCTGCGCCATAGGGCACGAACGTGAGCACGCCGTCGGAGGCGTCGATGCGGGCAAATAGCGGTACGTTGACCTTGTCGGCGCCGTAAACTAGGTACTCGGGGCGAGAAGGTTTTGGGGAGTCGGTTACCATCAGGGGCTGGACTTAGATGGTACTTTCTCCCCGCGGAGTCGTCGAGTCGCGTGGTCGGTGAAGCAAGAGCGACGCGGGAAACGAGGAAGGGGCCGACGCGTGGGGACCGCGCCCCCGCCACCTTCACCCCATCCCGATCATCGCCCCCACGGCCCAGTCGTAGTTGACCACGCTGCCGTCCCACTCAGGCAGGTTGGTCTCCGCTCCCAGCTCCAGCCCCTGATCCGCTGCCCTTTCGCGCAGGAATGCGACCGCATCCTCGACGATTTCACGCGGCGGCTCGGGCGGAAGCGCCCGGCCGTCGGGCGCGGTGAAGGCCAGAGCGCCGTCGGCATCGAGCTGCACCCTCCAGCCGCCCTCGTGCACGAGGTGGTGATGCGCGGTACATAGCTGCACCAGATTGCCGAGGCTGGTCTCGCCGCCGTGGAGCCAGTGGCGCAGGTGGTGGCCGTGCAAAAAGCGCGTGTTGGTGCAACCAGGAAAGCGGCAGCCTCGGTCGCGCAGGGATAGGGCGCGGCGAATTGCGGGTGGAATCTGGCGGGTACGGCGGCCAATGTTCAGTTGACTTCCACCACTGCCGGACACGGCCACAAGGCCACAGTCGCAGGCGATGCGGCGAAACGTTTCCGCGGAAACGCGGCTGCCGTCGTCGAGAGTTGCGGCCAGGGTGCCGTCGGGCGCGAGCGGGTCCTGGTCGACGTGGATCATGACCTGGAAGCGCTCGCTGCCTTTGCCGGTGCCGGTGTTGCCGGCTAGGTAACCTTCGGCAAGGGCGACCACAGCGTCGGCGCGCGAAGGCCAAGGGGAGGACGTTTCCGCGGAAACGTCGTCGGCGCAGTCGGCGTTCTCCGTCGGGGTGGGGACGGTGGCGCTCGCGACGGCGGGCTTGCTTACATGCTTCACCTCGCGGGCGCAATCGAGCGCGCGCATCACCAGGTCGGCCTCATCGGGGTGCAACGTGATCTCCAGGCGGACCATTCCTCCGGGAAGATCGCGGCGGCGCACTGTCCGCTCTTCCGGCGCGGGAGACACATCTTCGGCCAGGGCGCGCCGGTAGCCGCGGCACAGGCGTTCGAGCTGTACGCCAGTGGCGTAGGCGGACATCGCAACCAACTCGGCCTCGGTTTCTGGTTTTGCGACGCGGGTGAGTGCGCGTGCCTTGGCGTACGACAACTTGCCGGTCTTCAGCGCTTGGTCGATCGCGGGCAGCTTGCCGAGCGCCCGCGCCACGCGCACCTTCTCGCGCGCGGTCGCGGGCGCCCAACCCACCCGCCATGCCAACCAGTGGGCGCACGACATCGCCCCCTGCTGGTACCAACCGCCCGCCTCATCAAAGTGCCGGATGCATTCGAGCAGCCTGTGCGTGGCCGCGTCGATGTGCACCGCCAGGACCGCTATCTCCTGACCCATTTCCTCGACGGAGAACATGCCGATAAGCTAAACATATGTTCAGTCCATCGGCAAGCGGAAAACGATCGGATTTCGGCGATTTTTCTCGATGATTTTCGCGGGGCTTGAATGCTTGCGCCGTACCGCGACTTCGGTCCTCCGATCTGTTCTCGCGTGGGCGCGGGTCCTGCTATCTTCTTCGCCATGCCCCTTCCCAAGCAGCCCTATGTTGCCTCACCAGACCAGGTCCGGATCACTCGCAAGGGCGACTACGCAATCATCGAATACGCGGATAGCACGGTCGCGACTACGCACCTGAAGATGGGCGCCGACCTACTGGCCGCGATGACCGATGCCGAGGTCCTCGATTTCTGGAACGAGCACATCAAGGTCCGCCAGGCATTGAGCAACAGCTTCGACTACACAGCGAAGGAGATCCCGGTTGGCAAGCCGCAGGTCGAGTATTTTGAAGAGGGCGACCAGTGGGTGGCTCGTGGCGGGGTGCTGCGGTGCCAGATCGTCACAGATGCTGCTGTGCCGGTCGAACTCGACGAGCCCGTCGTCTCTATAGATGGCCGGGATTTCACGGTGGCCGAGTTCATCAAGCTGCTCGGCGGTCATGGCGGCTGGGGAATGCGCATCGTGTTCGTGCCTGAGGACGAGCTGAAAGTGCAGCCAAAGATCAGAGTGCAAGATCCGGCGGCCGAAGAGAACGATTCTTTCGACAAGAAGCCGATGCAGTGATCCCAGCAGACCTCACCAAGGTTGACGACCGAGACCAGGATCGGCTGCTTGTGCTGTCTGCTGGGGTATGTCTACCTGTGCGTCCTGCTCGCCCGAAGGCGATCCCATAGGCCGCGCGGATTGACTACTGGCAGCGGCAGGCGGGAGATGGCTTCGAGAAGCGAGGAATCGCCAGTGACGAGCACGTCGGCCTTTCCGGCAACCGCCGAGGCCACGATCCACTCGTCGTCCGGGTCAGAGATTCCTAGGTTCAGATGCGCCTTCGGTCTGGGAACCAGCACCGCATCCCGCAGCAGATCGTCGATCTCGTCGATCAGTCCCCGCGGCAGCTTGATGCGGTCGCGCAGCGCGCGGTGCAGTTCAACCAGAACAACCTCGCCGACAATCATCTCGTGCTCGAGCAGGACGTGGCTGAACAAGTCGGCGCAAAGGCCTCGCGTGGCAAAGGCGCTGACCAGGACGTTGGTATCGAAGAATATCCTCACGACAGTTCGCGGAACACGTCGTCGTCGGTGAGGTAGCCACGGGCCTCGGCGAGCGGTAGCACCTTTGCCCGCAGCCGCTCGAATCGCAGCAGGGCAATCTGGCGGCGCAAAGCATCGCGCGCGAGATCACTTCGGGTCCGTCCCGTCTGAGCGCAGGCCCGTGCCAGCTCGCGATCAAGCTTCCCGTCCAGCCGAATCGTGATGGTCGATGATCTCATCGTAAGACAAAGTAACACGTGGCAGACTGATCGGCAAGTCAGCTGGCCTTTTCAGTTCACTAGTATGCTATCCCAAGGTCGGCATACCCGGGATTGGATGGCGGCGGCTGCCGCGGGACACGCTTTGGCCGGATTTTCGGGCCGCGCCTGGCTCAGCCTGGTTGGGCTGGGCTTGGTGGTTCACCTTCTCGCTTGGCTGCTCAATAGCTGGGGCCTCGGCCACGTCGACACCGCCTTCGGCGCGCTCGGCTTGCAGGGCCAACAGGTGGCGACGTTGTTCCTCGCGGCGTGGCTGCTGGCCGAGCCCATTCGCCCTCTCGGCCTGGTGGGCGGCGTGCTGATCGTGGCTGGTATCGTGGCCGTGGCCTCCAGCCCGAAACGCTGATCGCTCGCTTGGGCCGACGGTGGAAGGCGTCGAGCGCCGGATGTAGGATGGCGCATGGGCCAGGATGAAATCCGCCAATTGGCGCGCAAGCCGGCCGGGTGGCTGTATGGTCTTGCGATCCTGGCTTTGACGGCGGCATCGGCGTGCGGCCGCTCTCCGCTGGTCGGCGCAGCCGGGGTGCCGACCGGAACAGACACTCGCTCGGACAGNNGCCGACGGCGCCGTGACCTGCTGGGGCGACAACTCCTACGGTGAGTCGGCGCCCGCGCCAGGCGCATTCACCCAGATTTCGGCGGGTGGGATCCACGCCTGCGGGCTGCGGGCCGACGGCACCGCCGCCTGCTGGGGCGACAATTCATCCGGCCAGTCCAATCCCGCGCCAGGCCCGTTCACCCGGATTTCCGCGGGCGGCAACTTCACGTGTGGACTGCGGGTCGACGGCAGCGTCACTTGTTGGGGCGACAATGAGGCCGGGCAGTCCACGGCGGCGGCAGGGTTATTCGTCCAGATTTCGGCCGGTCAGGAGCACGTCTGTGGGCTGCGGGCCGACGGCAGTGCGACCTGCTGGGGCGACACTGGCTGGGGAGAGTCCAGCCCACCAGGCGGCCCGTTCATCCAGATCTCGGCAGGCGGGGTCCATACCTGCGGGCTGCGTGCCGACGGCAGCGCCACCTGCTGG
>PMJE01000496.1 GCA_003157315.1 Myxococcales bacterium
GGGCGCGGACTATATGTCCACTACCGACAATGGCGACACCGTCTACCAGGTCGTGCGCCAGACCGCCAACGTACAAAACGGCGGAAACCAGATTCTGTTCTCCCCTGGCCAACCCATGAATTTCGGCAACACCGGCGTGTTTGCCCAAGTCATTGTCCGTCCCCACAGGAAAGTGGGGATCACCGGTGGAATGCGCTACGACTGGAACGAGAGGTTCGGAAATTCCTTCAACCCGCGTTTGGCGCTCGTGGTACAGCCGCTACGGAGTATCTATGTGAAGGCTTTGTACGGCTCCTCCTTTGTGCCGCCCACGCCGACTCAACTCTACGCCGTGCCGCTGCGTTTTGATGGCGGAATCCTGGGAAATAGCCAGCTAAAGAACCAGACAGCCAAAACGGCCGAGTTGCAGGTTGGTTACAAGGCCAAGGAATTTCTGGATGTGGCGGTTAACGGCTTCTACACCGCGATCGATAATCGCATCGAATTCGAGGCAGTCGGCAATCAAATTGAAGCAAAAAACCTCACCACGAGCCACTCCTGGGGCTTTGAGTTGTCGTCCAACCTGAATCGCAAGCCGATCTTCGCCCGGTTGGCAGGCTCGTATCAGAACACCACGTCGGATGTGCCGACTCCGACACCGCTTTGGTGGAATCGCCTCTATGCCCCCAACGGTCCCGGCGGAAATCAGTCTCTGGGCTTCCCGGCGCTGATGGCCAACGCGACTCTCGGGGTAACCTTGCCGCGATACCATTTTCAGACGGCGTTGAGTGCGCGAGCCATAAGTTCGCGCAAGACGTCGGCGGCTAATAGCTATATGGCAGGAAAGACATACCTCCTCGACCCCTATTGTCTGCTCGATCTTAACGTTTCGACCATCGATATGAGGCTAATTGGAAAGCGCCTAACCAAGGTGTCGTTACATGTCAACAACGTCCTCAACCAAAAGTACGCCGAGCCTGGGTTCCTCGGCGTCGATATCCCGTCGGCCGGCATTGGGATCTTCCTGAATGTGGCCCAGGAGTTGGGCGTCCCGTGAGGCAATGAGGCAGTGTACGAGCGCTTTGAACACAGGATGGGATTCTGACGATGTTCGCCATTACTGAAGAGAGAAGGAGATGGATCATGAGAAGATTGAATATGGGTCGGAAGCTGTGTGGACTCTTGAGTGCGGCTGCGCTTACTCTGATGCAGAGTGCTTGTGGCAGTGGCAACGGTAGCACTGCCGCCCCTGACCTCGGGCCATTGACAGTCTTGTTTTCGATGCCAGCCACCGGATCCCTGGCCGACCAAGCCGTGGTATGGACGGCAGCCGCCCAACTGGCGCAGACCGAGATCAACAGCTCAGGCGGTTTGATGGGACGGCAACTGACGCTGGATATCGAGGACTCGCAAATGAACAACGCCACCGCCGTTACGATGGCCCAGACCCTGTTGGACGACTCGCATGCATCGCTCTACATGACCGCCGATGGGACCGCTGCTGTGGATGCCGTCCTGCTGTCGACTCTTCCCAAGCCGGTGATCATGCTCGCGTCGACCGCCAGCGGCGACCAGTTGGTAACCGACGACACCACGGACTCGTTTTTCCGCACGTGCGACTCGGTGACCCTAGAAGGCGGTGGAATCGCCCGGGCTGCCCTCGACAAGGGGGCGAAGACCATGGCGATTCTCGAGGGCCAGAATCCCTACACCCTCGGTTGCGCAGCGGCGGCCGCAGCGTATTTCGCCACGAATGGTGGGACCATCACGGCGACGGTACAGTTTCCGTACGCTCCAAGTCTGACGTACAACTACGCGGCCGACCTCGCCACGGCCAGCGCTGGTGCTCCCGATGTCATCTATCTAGTGCCTCACCCGGCAGTGGGGATATCCTTCTTGAAGGCCTGGACGGCGGCCGGCACTGGGAAATTCGCTGGCCAGTGGTACCTGAACGAGGATCTGGCGACGCCCGCGATTCCAACCAACGTAGGGGCGGCCAACGTAGAGGGCATTCGCGGGGTCAAGCCGGCGGGAAACGCTTCCGGATACACCACCATGATCACGGCGTTTACCACCGCCTATGGCACCGCTTCGGGGGATCCCACCATTCCACGCGTGGCCGAGACCTACGACGCCGTGTATCTGATGGCGCTTGCCATCGCACAGGCTGGGACCAGCACCGATGTCGATGCCATTCGCACGGCGCTGCGGGCGGTTGCGAATCCGCCTGGGACCGTGGTTGGTCCAGGTCAGTTCGCCCAGGCCATCGCGCTCATCCAGGCAGGCGAGGACATCAACTATGAAGGCGCCAGTGGGCCTTGCGACTTTGACGACCAAGGCAACGTCGAGCCGCTGATGGCGGAATGGCAGCTTGAGAGCGGCCAGTTCACGACTCTGCGAACCTTGAGTCCGTGAGGTTCTCGCTGCACGCCGGCGAGGCACTGCAGTGTATCGTCGGCCGTCGTCGCCTCGGTGGGTTGAGCGACCTTTGCTATCGCTTGGAGAACTGGAAGCGCGCACGGGCGCCACGCTGACCGTACTTCTTCCGCTCTTTGGCGCGGGCGTCCCGGGTGAGGTACCCGGCCTTCTTGAGCGACCCACGCAGCTCGGCGTTGAACTTGATCAGCGCACGCGACAGTGCGTGGCGGATGGCATCGGCCTGGCCTGAAAGCCCGCCGCCGCGCACGGTGCAGAAGATGTCGAAGGTGCCCGAGGTCTCGGTCAGCTCCAGCGGCTGGCGAAAGACCATGCGCGAGGTCTCGCGGCCAAAGTAGTCTTCCAGACTGCGCTGGTTGATGGCAATCTTGCCGCCGCCGGGCTGGAGCCACACACGCGCCACTGCCTCTTTGCGACGGCCGGTGGCGTAGAAACTCTTCTGAGAATCAATCATGCGGGCGACTCCGAGGACTTAGGAAAGGGCGAGGGGCTTGCACTGCTGTGCCTGATGCGGGTGCTCCGCGCCCGCGTAGACCTTCAGCTTCTTGTAGATACGGCGACCGAGCGGCCCCTTGGGCAGCATGCCCCAAACCGCACGCTTGACCAGTTCGGTGGGGTGGCGCTCAAGCATTCCCTTGGCGGTGAGGGTACGCAGGCCGCCCGGGAACAGGGAGTGGTCGCGGTACAGCTTGTCTGTCCACTTCTTGCCCGACAGGCGGACTTTGTCGGCGTTGATGACGACCACGAAGTCACCAGCGTCAACATGGGTGGTGAAGGAGGCCTTGGTCTTGCCACGCAGAATCGATGCAATCTTGGTGGCAGCCCGACCCAGGGTCTTGCCCTCCACGTCGGCTAAATACCAAGAGCGAGCCATGGGCTCCTTGGCCATTACAGTCTTGTGATGGATGGGCGCTGCTAGAGACACGGGGCGCTCCTAATACTTCAGCGAGAGGAGAAAGTCAAACTCAACCGTCGGGGACGAGAGAATAGGACGCAACGGGTTATAGCTCATAGTCGTGTGTGCCATCGACGAGTGTAATGACACGTACTCCCCAAAACCCTCTTGCGCGGAGGCGACAACGCGGGTACACCAGCAACAAGCTGAACCTGCCCGACTTGCTGTCTCTAGTGCGTTTGCCTCTCGGAGTGGCGTTCGTGCCGCTAGCCGGACGGCCCACGGCTGCGCTCGCGGTGCTGGCCCTAGCCGCGGTCAGCGACGTGTTGGACGGCTGGCTCGCCCGTCGCAGACCGCAATGGCTGATTTGGGAACCCTCGGAGGGTTCGCTTCGCCCTTCGGCCCCCCACCCACCACCCCTACCCCGCTCGCTCCGCTCGGCCTCGCCAACCCTCCCGCGACGGTCCGCGGC
>PMJE01000410.1:0-3084 GCA_003157315.1 Myxococcales bacterium
GACGCGCGAGCGGATCATTCGCAACGCGGCGGTGCCCATCGGCACCGTGCCCATCTACCAGTGCCTGGAGAAAGTGGGCGGCCAGATCGAGGACCTGTCAATTGACGTGTTCCTCGACACCATCATCGAGCAGGCCGAGCAAGGGGTGGACTACTTCACCATCCACGCCGGGTTGCTGCTGCGCCACGTGCCGCTCACCGCTTCCCGGGTGGCGGGAATCGTGTCCCGCGGCGGCTCGATCATGGCCAAGTGGTGTCTTTCCCATCACCAAGAGAATTTTCTGTACACGCACTTCGAACGGATCTGCGCGGTGGCCAAGAAGTACGACATCGCTTTCTCGCTGGGGGACGGCCTGCGGCCCGGCTGCTTGGCCGACGCCAATGATGAGGCGCAGTTCTCCGAGCTGGAAACCCTGGGCGAGCTGACCAAGATCGCGTGGCAGCACGACGTGCAAGTGATGATCGAGGGACCGGGTCATGTGCCGGTCCACCGGATCAAGGAGAACATGGAGCGGCAGCTGGCCGCCTGTCACGGGGCGCCCTTTTACACCTTGGGTCCGGTGGTGACCGACATCGCCCCGGGCTACGACCACATCACCTCAGCCATCGGCGCGACCCTGATCGGCTGGTACGGCACCGCCATGCTGTGCTACGTGACACCCAAGGAACACCTGGGCCTGCCCAACCGCGACGACGTGAAGGCCGGGGTGATCGCTTACAAGATCGCGGCCCACGCCGCCGACCTGGCCAAGGGCCACCCGGGCGCGCGCGCGCGCGACGATGCCATGGCCAGGGCGCGCTTCGATTTTCGCTGGCCCGACCAGTTCGCCCTGGCGCTCGACCCGCCCACCGCACGCGCTTTCCACGACGAGACCTTGCCCGACGAAAGCGCCAAGCAGTCGCATTTNNTGTTCCATGTGCGGCCCCGCCTTCTGTGCCATGCGGATCACCCAGGATGTGCGCGAGCAGGCCAGCCGCGATGGCGTCTCGGTCGAGCAGGCGATGCAGCAAGGCCTGCGCGAGCGCGCGGCTGAGTTCCGCAGGCAAGGCGGCGAGATCTATTTGTCCACTGGGGCTGAGGGGAATGGCTCGGGTGCCGGTCTGAAACCGCGCTAGCTATCCCGCGCTGAACGCACTCGGGCAGTTCGGAACCAGGGGACAGTGTTCGCAATCCGGCCGGCGCGCGAAACAGCAGCGGCGGCCGTGCCAGATCACATGATGGGAAAACTGGATCCACCATTCGCGCGGGATGATCGTCATCAGATCCTGCTCGATTTTTTCGGGCGTCGAGGATCGTGTGAGCGCCAGGCGCTGGGCCAAGCGCTGGACATGCGTGTCCACCACGATTCCCTCGGCCAAGCCGAAGGCCGTTCCCAGCACCACGTTGGCGGTCTTGCGGGCCACGCCCGGCAGCTCGCACAGCTCGGCCATCGTGTGCGGGACCTGGCCGCCGTGACGTTCTACGATCGCACGCGAGGCCCCGATCAGATTCTTGGCTTTGTTGCGGAAGAAACCGGTGGAGTGGATGAGTTCCTCTAGGGCCGGCGGGGGCGCCATGGCCATGGCAGCGGGCGTGGGGAACTGCGCGAAGAGCAGCGGGGTAACCTGGTTCACCCGCTCGTCGGTGCATTGGGCCGACAGGATGGTCGCGCACAGAAGCTGGAAGGGGTTGTCCCGATGCAGTTCGCAGTCAGCCTCGGGATACAGGCGATCGAGGCCGCGCAGAATCGCGGCCACGCGCTTGCGCTCGGGCGGCCAGACGGTGCGTGCGGAGCGGGGAGCTGCGCCACTGCCATGCTTGGACCGGGCCATAAAGAGTTTCTAGCCTACTTTGTTCCAGCCGAGGCGACGAACTGTGCGGGTGTCAGGACGCGCACGCCGCGGCAGGCATGCTTGGGAAAATGCCGCAGGTTTCCCGTGACCAGCGGAACCTCGGCCGCGTGGGCGCATTCGGCAAATGGGAGGTCGTCCGGGTCGGGCAGCAGAATTCTGTACCCTGCCCCGACCTCGGCCCAGGTGGCCCGCGCCCGAATGGCATCAAGGACGATGTTCACTTCGCCCGCTGGCAGGCAGAAGGCTGGATGCACCAGCACCTCCGCATATTCCGTGAAGATCCGGTCATCTAGCACGGCAACGACGGAGCCGGCCCGCAGCCATTCGACGATGCGGCCCGGCGGACCAGCGGGCGAAAGGAAGCCCGCCACCAACACATTGGTGTCGAACACCGCCCGGATCATCAGCGTGCCTTGCGCGCCTTGCGCGCAGAGGCGATCTCCCGTTCGATGTCTCGCATGGTCATGCCACTGGTGCCGGCGCGGCGTGCGGCGTCCCGCGCCGCGCTTAGGGCCAGGCGGCTACGCGAGTCGCGGATGGCTTGGATGACCCCTTCCGGATCTTCGGCCGGTCCGATGTCGACCAGCACGGCCACCGGCCTGCCGTCGCTGGTCAGTAGCAGCTCCTTCTCCGCTAGCAAACGCTGCTTGAGCAGACGCGGCTGTTTGAGGTCCTTGATTGCGATCAGGTGCATCTTGATGTCCTTTTAAGGACAGTTTACTCTCCCCAGGCGTTTCCGTCATGCGTGTCTTGTGATCGGTCATGGCGCCAGGGGCGACCGCAGGTCGCCCCTACCTAGGAAGTGCCGCTTGGCGTCTATGGCCCCACCCAGGCCACTCGTGCGCCCGCAGCTTGCGCGCTCTCGGCGGACAGGCTCTAATCCGCCCCCATGGACGAGACGCCCGAGGAACTCGAGCAGATCCGCCGCGAGGCTGCCGAGATCGATCCCTATCGGTACCGCCGGCACCGGCGATGGCTGATCACGGCTCTGATCTTCGCGGCAGGGGCGGGCGTGTGCTGGCTGGCCATCACGATGGCCTCTGCCGGACGCAATCCCTGCGAACGCGTGCGTGACCACTATTGCCGACACGCCAAGGACCAGGCCAAGTGCGCCAGCTATGAAAGTATCTTGCGCGAGTCCGTGCAGGACCAAAGCCCTGCCATGCGCAGCATGATCCGCGACCAGTGCCTGACCAAGATCAACCGGCTCAAGGAAGAGGACGGCGTCACCGTCCGCTGAATCTTCCTAGCG
>PMJE01000410.1:3102-7393 GCA_003157315.1 Myxococcales bacterium
TCATCGGGCCGGCTTGTCGGCCGGTTCCCGAAGGCGGATCAGTCACACGGAGAACGAACTGCCGCAGCCGCAGGTAGACTTCACGTTCGGGTTGCTGAACTTGAAGCCAGAGCCCTGCAGGCTCTCCACATAGTCAATCTCGGTTCCCATCAGATACATCAGGCTCATCTGGTCGCACAGCATCTTTATGCCGTTGGACTCAAATGCCTGGTCGATCTCTTGCGGTTGGTCGAAGTAGAGGTCATAGGCAAATCCCGAACAGCCCCCGCCCAACACCTTCAGCCGCAGCGCATAGCCATCCTGGATCTTCTCTTCCACGCGGATCTGCTTGACCTTCTCCGCGGCTTGCGCGGTCAGCGTGACCGGCGTTGCGGGCGCTTCATTCAGTGCTTCGGCGGTCTTGTCGGCGGCGGCAGGCATGTGCGAACTCCTCTTGGGTCTATTCTAGCCCTCTCGTATGATGCCGGCCAGCCCGTGCGGGTTGCCAAATTCTTCAGTCTCAAAACGGCTTCGTCGATTCGGCTTGCCAGCCAGGCGAACGAAGGCCGGTGACGTTCCACACGCGCAGAGGCTCGGCTTTGCCTTTCACGCGCACCGGTGGCAGCGCGGTCGCGGCCACGAAGTTCCCGACCTTGCCAAAGGTCGCCTCGGAGATCAGCACTTCCCCTGCCTTGGCCACGCTGCACAGGCGCGAGGCGGTGTTGACGGGGTCGCCGATGGCCGTGTACTGGAGTGCGCGCGAGCTGCCCAGCGCGCCGGTCACCACGGTACCGGTGTTGATGCCGATGCCGATGCGGATTTGCTCCTGACCTTCGGAGGCGCGGGTGCGGTTGAACTCGGAGAGCACTTGCAGCATGTCGAGCGCACACTCGACCGCTTTTCTCTCCGCGCTGGGTATGGCCACCGGCGCTCCGAACAGGGCAATGATCTCGTCGCCCACGAACTTGTCCAGGGTTCCTTCGTGTTTGAAGATCACATCCACCATCAGCTCGAAATACTCGTTGAGCATGCGCACGATTTCCGGTGGTTCGCGCTTCTCGCTCATCGCAGTAAAGCCGCGGATGTCCGAGAACAACAGCGTGACCTCGGACAGGGCGCCGCCTTTTTCGAGCTGCAGCTTGCCCGACACCACCTGTTCGACCAGGTTGGGCGAAAGCAGCCGCTGGAATTGGGCGCGGGTCTTTGCCTCGTGCTCGATTTTGCGCGCCAGCATGGAGTTGTGGATGGCAGCGGCGGCTTGGTTGCCGACGCCGGCGAAGATCTGCAGATCCTTTTCGCCGAAGGCGTTGGTCGCCACCATGGAATCCAGGTGCATGATGCCGAGCAGCTCGTCGTGGTGGATGAGCGGCACGGTCATGGTGGAACGGATGCCCTGCATGATGATGGAACGCGCACCCTGAAAGCGGCTGTCCATGCTGGCGTCCGAGGACAGCACGGCGGCCTTCTGCGTGACCACCTCGCTCAGGATGGAACGGGAGAGCACGATCTGCTCGGTGCGCCCGTCCCGCGTCTTGGCCACGCGGGGCTGGGGAACCCCGTCTTCCATCAGAAGAATGACCCCGCGATCGGCCGGGATCAGATCGAACGCCTTCATGATGATCTTTTCGAGCAAGAGGTCGATGTCGACCTCCAGCCCGATGGACCGGCCCAACTCGTAGGCCAAGCGCAGCTTCTCGTAGTCGCGGCGCAGGGTTTCGGGATCGCTGATCTGGCGCTCGGGCAGGAACTCGGCGGCGCTGGCTGCCTGGACCTTCTGGTGAATCAGTGCATCGGCCAGCGCAGCCTGCCGAATGCTGACCCGCTGCGCTGCCTGGGAGGCTTGGCTGGACTGCTCCTGGAAGATGAGCTGCGTCCCGCCCAGCACGATTTCGTCGCCTTCGACCAGGATGCGTTCATCGACGCGTTCATTCTTGTAGAACGATCCGTTCAGACTGCCGAGGTCGCGGTACAGGAAGCTACCGTCGGGCTGGCGGATGATCTGTGCGTGTTCCTTGGAAACGATGCGGTCGAGGATCTGGATGATGTTGTGAGGATGTCGACCAATGGTGGTCATCGCGCCCAGCTCGTATTCGCGGCGCGCGTTGCTTGCTTGAACGATCAACTTTGCCATGCGGTGCCTTGGAAGCGACCAATTGTATCACGTCACCATTCGATACGGGCAGAGTCGGTCACCGCCCGCGGCGAAAGGTGGAAATCGAAGGTCTTGTTGATGACCGGGAAGACGGCCGTCGCGATGAAGTGCGCCTCGATCGATACCTCTTTCTTGCTCCGGGAAAAGACGACCTCTAGATGTGGATCCCGCACCCCCTCTTTGCGCAAGTTCTGAGGCACGGACTTCTTCAGGTTCATGATCATGACCGAGGCGACGGCTTCCGGACGGAGGTTGGCGCGATAGAACATGGGGAGCGCGTCCAGCAGTACGCCCTTGGCACGGGAAGAGAGCGAGTAGACCGGCCAGGTACAGACGATCACGTACACCATGAGGCCGAGCAGCAGGACAAGGGCAACCGAAATCGTGTTGATCGAATGGGGCTTCTTGTACCTTATCGCCATGGCATATGCCTCTTCATGCCGTCGAAGCGGGCTGTCTCAGCGTGCGGGCGAGTTGGTTGCGCATGCAGAAGGCGCCAAGCAGGAGCTGGACCGCAAGCGCCACGGCCTGGGCGCCCAGGGAGGCCGCCGTGATGGCGGCCGCGGCCTTGGCCGGGTCGTGTGCTGCGCCGGGCACGTAGCTGGAGAGGAAGTAGATCATCGCGACCTGCGTGGTCCCCAGTCCCATGACGGCGATGGGCAAGACCGCAATGAAGTAGACAACCGGGAGGTACAGGATCGCTTGTGACACCGGCACCTGGACCCCAAAGGCGCGCAGCGAGGCGTAGCTGAAAACCATGAGGATGCTGATGTGGGGAACCCGCACCAGCAGGGCTCGAAGATGTCCGGACACGCCCGCAGCGAACAGAACGTCGAAGATGGGGCGCGAAGTCAACCAGCTTGGTCTGAGCACAAGCAGGACGAGGTACGCGGCCAGCGCGACGTAGGCACCCAACACGATTCTGCGCAGGGCAGGGGGCAAGTCCGGGGCTATCAGCATGCCGATCGATGCGAATACCAGCAGCAGGAGAATGTTGGTCCCCATGACCAGCAACACGGCTGCGGTTCCGCGCAGCAGGGGAACCCCACGCGACCGGTTCACGAAGTAGACGATGGCCCCTTGCCCCACCGTGTAGTTGACCAGAGCGAGGAGATAGGTGGCTCCGCGAACTACCAGGACCTCGCGAAACGAGAGCCGGGCCACGAACCAACCGAAAGTCTTCCAGATGGCGAAACAATCGCCGAGATAGACGCCCAGGACGAGCAACACCAGCGCCGGGATGGTCCAAGCAGCGGCCGACCCGAATGCCGCCATGATCTGCGGGAGGGAGATGTTGCGGAACACGTAGCAGAGCAGACCGAGGGTGACGGCCCACGCCAAGATTCGGCCGAACTTCTTTCGCATATGCAGGCACTATCGCACGAATCGCCGACGGTCGCGCAAGCACGCGCGTCCTGGCTTGTGTATTTGACGCCGGGAAGCGAAACTCACGGCAAGGTACTCATGAGCGACGCGGGATCTTCTCAGGTTCCACCAGAAAGTGACAGCACGGACAGCGGTCGTCTGGAGGCCACGCTGGTCGAGCCCCTGACTGTGCCCTTCTATTTGCTGGTCGAGCCCCTGGTGTCGGGCAAGCAAGTGCTGGACGTTGCAGCCGCCGTGGGTGGACCGGGCCCTGAGTGTCTTAGACGCGCCGGGGCAGCTGAGGTGATTTCTTGTGTGCTGACCGGACCGTCACTACCTCTGCCCGACGCGGGGGTCGACATCGTACTGCGCGGCCTGCCGGTGATTCGGTCAGACGCGGATCGCGGTGTCTGGATGGCCGAGATCCGCCGCGTGCTGCGCCCAGGAGGGTTTTGCGTGCTGCGCTTGGCTGCCGCCGCTCTGCGGGACCATGCGCAGGCAGGCGCGGGCCTGCGCACGGCCTGCATGGACCTCTTGCTCGCGTATTTCGCAACGGTGGACATTGTCGAGGAGACGCAGTTTGGCGGCGTGGCCTTCCATGTGCCAGGCACGGAGGATCTGGCGGTCAACGAATCCCTGACCAGGCTGACCGGCGCGTCCGGACACCTGGTTGCCTTGTGCGCCGATTGTGCAGAGCGCCCGTGGAATTTGCCTGAGAGTCTCCTGGTGCCGACCGAGGCCGGCGCTGCAGCCCAAGCAGGCACAGCCGGAGTCTCCGCGGGGGAGTTGGCTGCC
>PMJE01000615.1 GCA_003157315.1 Myxococcales bacterium
GGCTTGCTCAGCAGCGCCAGGACGAAGCACAAGAGCGTCGTGAGATAGCGACGGTTCTTCCACGGCCCGACCGAGCCTCCCGCGTGGCGCGCGTAGCCCAGGTAGCTGAGTACACCCAGGAGATAGAAGAGTGCCGAAAGCAGGTCTTTGCGCTCCGATACCCAGGCCACCGATTCGACGTGCAGGGGATGCAAGCCGAACAGCAGGCCGGCCACCACACCTGCCGCGATCAATCCTGACCGCGATAGTGCACGGCCCGCCGCGCGAGCCTGCAGCAGGTGTATGGCCAGCAGGACAACCAGAGCCGCATTGAACCCGTGCAGCAGAAGGCTCGTCAGATGATGGCCCAACGGGCGCAGGCCCCAGATCGCGTAGTCCGCGGCATGCGAAATCATGGTCAGCGGATGCCAGTTGCCACTCGCCGCATGGATATGAGTGAACGTCCGCAACAACGCGGAAGGGGTGATGCTCCTAATCTGTGGATTCTTGTAGACGTAGAGGTCGTCGTCCCAGTTGACAAAGCCATTGCCCAGCGCCGGGAGGTAGAGCAGGACCACCACGAACGCCACGGCCAACCCCGCCCAGCGAACCGGGGGCTTTCCATTTGTCTTTTCGATGTCTGGCCGGTCTGGGTGGGAAGCGAACATGCGGCTTGCTGCTCGTCTGCGCAGGGGGCGACACCTGAGCCATGACATTTTGCGGTTTCGTGTGCCCGACCGCAACCCACGGGGAACCGATAGCATCGGACGTTTCTTGGGCAGTTCCGACCGGGGAGACCGTTTGACGCGACTCAGTCCGGGGTCTACCCTGTGGTCACTCAAGAAGGATTGCGATGCGAAAGACCATGACACTCTCGGCGATTTTCGTGATCGCGCTGCTGGCCGTGCGCATGGCGTGGGCCGAACCGACGGGAAAACGTGACCGTGAGGCTGCCCGAACTGCCACCAAACAGGCAACCGCGGCCTACAACCTGGGCCACTACGACGAGGCAGCAGCCCTGTACGAGGAGGCCTACAAATTCGTACCCGATCCGATCTTTCTCTATGACCTCGGCCAGTCCTATCGACAGGCCAACAAGCCTGACAAGGCCCTGACCGCCTACCGTTCCTACCTGCGAACTGCCCCTGAAGATGCGCCAAAGCGCGAACTAGTCGGGCGTTGGATTCGTGAAATCGAATTGACATCTGAGCTTCAGAGGAAGACTGCTGCCCAGAAAGCTGCTCAGGACAAGGAACCGGTTGCCCCGGTAGCTCCTTCCCCGGCGGTCGCAAAGCCGCCGGAGCCTCAGGTTGAACAGGCGCAGGGTCCCTCTGCCAGAACTGCTCAGCAAAGGGAACCAACTGCCCCTACCTCATGGCCCAAAACTGCCCCGGCATTCGACGGGCAAGCCGGGCCACCGCCTGGCGATCCCAAGCAGGGCTGGTGGCTGGGCAGGACATGGGCATGGATAGCGGCCGGCTCGACGGTGCTGCTGGCCGCGGGAGCCGTTGTCGCTGACCTTTCCATGTATTCCAAGATCGATAGCTCAGAATCATTTCCATGCGGCCAAGGCAATTATTGCTACAACACAAGCGACGCTAGCTCGATCAACGAGCGCATGGTCGCAGCCGAAGTGCTCGCGGGACTAGCCGCCGCTGCCGCCGTGACCACCGGCCTGCTCTTCATTTTCGAGGGCCAACCAGTGAGCGTGGCGCCGGTAGTGGGAGGCATGACCGGCGCACTGGCAAGGGTGGCGTTCTGATCACGCAAACGGTGGCGCCGCTCAAGGCACGCTTTCTTGCCGCGTGTCGTCTCGCATTCGCGGCGCGTAGACTCCTCCTTCAAGATTTCTTTGGAGAGATGCGGTCAACCACCGTTCATCCTGGCGAACCCATGTGCTTTTTGAGACTCCAGGCCATTGCGTGAAGGACAATGGGATGGGCATGTAGGTTTATGAGGGATGATGCCGCACTTTTCGTGTTCTTCCTCCAGCAACGTCCTGTAGCGCCATCACAGCTTTTCTGCGCAACTTCTGGCCAGATGAGGTACTAATTCGCTAGTGTTATGCGGGCTAGGGTTTCCCGATCCTGGCCCCAAGACTGTTCTCGATCTGACTCAAGGAGGTCCTCGAATGACTTCTCGTGTAGCGAATAGCAAAGACTTTCTTCGCATGCTCCTCATGCCAGCCTTGGCAGTAGGGCTAGTGGTTGGGTGCTCGCCCGCCAAGGGCGGCGGAGGTGAAAACTCCGGCGGTAGCACTGGGCAGTCCAGTGGCGGCAATTCTGGCCAGAACGGCGGCAGCAAGTCCGGCGGCACTACCAGCGCGACCGGTGGAAACAACAACCCCTCTGGCGGGAACAACAACCCCTCCGGCGGCACCACCACCTCCTCCGGTGGCACCACCACCTCCTCCGGCGGTACCACCACCTCCTCCGGCGGCAACAACCCCTCCGGCGGCACCACGAGTTCGACCGGGGGAAGCACCGGCAACCCGGGTACAAATCCGCCTGGTTGGTGGCAGACCTCGGACTGGAATGTCACGTCGGCAAATTGGCACGGCTGCGTGTGGACCGGCGTCGACAGTACCGTGGTGGGCTCAACCACTTCGATCTTGCCACAGGACTTCACGACCGCCAGCACAGAAGGTGGTCCGTACGAGGTTTCCGGCACTGTGTTCAACGACTACAACGCGGTCGCGATGATCGGGTTCAATTTGAACGAATCCATCGATTCCTCAAAGGGAGCCACCCAGTGCAAGTACAACAAGGCCGCTGCACTTGCCGCTGGTCCGCCCGTGGCGACCGTTCCGAGCTCCGCAACCGGTATCGCGATCAACTGGAGCGCCAAAATAGCGCCAGTCACCTCGTTCCGCATCCAGATTCAAGGCGTCAATGGCGCCACCGATGCGACCGATCGGTGGTGCGCGACCATCAAGGATGCGTCGGGACCGAGCTTCGTCAAGTTCTCGGACTTCTATCCCTCGTGCTGGAATGTGGGCGTCACTGGCCAGAGTCCAGGGACGGCGTACGCTGGCCAGCCCATCGACGCCGTGGTCTTCCTCGTGCCTGGCACGATCACCGCGAAGGCGCCGTTCGATTTCACAATCGTTGGCTTCGCGCCCGGCACCAGCGCTGCAGACGCACCTGGTAAGATTGCGGCATGCGGCACCACGACCGGCACGGTAGGNNTTCACGGACACGGTCACCAGCGGCAGCGGTGGCGGCGCCAACGTAGTATCGTTCCCGTCGATCTACATTGGCGGCAACGGCCAGATTGGTGGCGGCACGTTCAACACATGGTCTGACAGCGGCCTGCCGAAGCAGATCAGCGCCATGAAGAGCGTCCAGACCTCGTTCAAATGGTCTGGTGGCACGAGCGGGGGCAACTACAATGCAGCCTACGACGTGTGGTTCGCCAAGTCCCCGCCCACTGCGGGCGGCTACAACGACGCCGTTTCTGGTTTCATCATGGTCTGGCTCTACAAGCCAGGGGCTTCCCAACCCATCGGCAGTTCTGGAAGCACTCGCACGGCGAGCATTGCCGGTCATACCTGGACCGTGTGGAGAGGACCACGGGTTGGCACCGCGACTGGGACAGATGGGAACGGCAGGCCGGTTATTTCCTACGTCGCCAATGACTCGCCTGTGAGCAGCTTGAGTTTCGATCTAAAGAACTTCATTGACGATGCGGTGACGAACGCCAGTGCCGACATGAGTGCGGGCGGCGGAATCACCCAGGCCTTCTCCAGCAGCTGGTACCTGACCGACGTGTTCGCTGGCTTCGAGATCTGGAACGGCGGTGACGCCAAGGGTCTGCAAGACACCTTCACCTGCGCAGTCCAATAGCGGGCACCTGCCGCTAGCAAGAAGGGCCGCGCGGTACGCCTCGCGGCCCTTTTCCTATCTGCCTTGCCTGGCGGCTTGATATAGATTGGCGGCCATGGCATTCATGCGTCGACCCATCCCGCTCAAACGGCGACCTCTTGATATGGTGCTGTTGGGCTTCTTTGCCATCAACCTGCTCTTGGTCACTTATGTGATCAGCCTGGAGCAGATCGTTATCGACACCCCTTTTGCCTACGCCCCGCCCGCCTGGCCACCGCAGTTTCTGCTGACCATCATCCACTGGTGGGAGAAGACGTTTGATCCCCTGCTGTGGGCGCGGCCGGCCTGGTATCGCGCGACCATCTGGCTGGACGTGCTGGTGTTCGGCCCATTCTACGCCGTCGCGCTTTATGCTTTTGCCCGCGGTCGCGACTGGATCCGCATCCCCAGCGTCATCTGGGCGTCCATCATGTTCACCAACGTCTTCATCATTCTGTTCGATGAGCTGGGTGGCGCCCACGCCAGCCCGCACCCGGCGGTGGTGGTGATGGCTAACGCCGCGTGGTTGCTGGCGCCCTTCATCGTGGGTTGGCGCGTGCTGCGCAAGCAACACCCATTTACCGAAGAGGGTGCATGATCGCGTGGGGAGCCCGCCG
>PMJE01000161.1 GCA_003157315.1 Myxococcales bacterium
ACTTTGAAAATGCTCTCACGCTAAGTTGTGTTCGGGGACAAGGATTCGAACCTTGATAGCCAGATCCAGAGTCTGGCGTCCTGCCATTAGACGATCCCCGAGTGCTCCACACCGAGGCGGCCCACGGCGGGAAGGAAAGTTGTAGCAGCCGCGCGGGGCGTGTCAAGACCGCAGCCGTCTTGCCGCGCCAGTTCTTGCTGGCCTGCGGGATAGATGCTATTCAGGCTCATTCCCGGCGAAGCGGTCACCGTGCAGGACATATCATGGAGATGAGTTTCTGGGCCGCGACCGATGTTGGTCGGAAGCGGGAACACAACGAGGACAACTTCCTCATCGACAAGAAGTTGTCGCTTTTCGTCGTCGCTGACGGGATGGGCGGCCACGCCTCGGGCGAGATCGCATCGCAGATCGCGGTGACCGATTTTCGCAACGCACTGGAGGCGCGCAAGGATCTGCTGGACGCGTACACGCGCCACGAGGAAGGCATCACAACGCAAGACATCCTCGCGGCCATGGAAAACGCCGCGCAACAGGCTGGTGTGGCCATCTTCGAACGCGGGCAAAAGGAACGCGAGAAGCGCGGCATGGGCACCACCCTGTCGGCTCTCTTGCTCCTGGGCGAGCGCGCGTTCATCGCCCATGTGGGCGACAGCCGGGTCTACATGGTCCGCCAGAACCAGACGGTGCAGTTGACCGAGGACCACTCGTTGGTCAACGAGCTGATCCGCCACGGCAAGGTCACGCGCGAGTCGCTGGCTGCTTCGCCCTACGCCTCGTACAAGAACGCAGTCACGCGCGCCCTCGGTGTGTACGAAACCACCCAGGTCGACACGATCGACTTGGAGGTCCTGCCGGGCGACCAGTTCCTGCTTTGCTCGGATGGACTGCACGGCTACCTGCAAGAAAAGGACGTCACCAGCTTTCTCGCCGATGGCCATGTGACCGCCATCCCGCAGAAGTTGGTGGACCACGCCAACAAGGGCGGCGGCCAGGACAACATCACCGCGGTCATTCTGCGCCTCCACCCCGACACCACGGATGCGGGCCAGACCCGGGCTCAGGAGCTCAACCGCAAGGTCGAGGTCTTGCGCCAGATGCCGCTGTTCCACCATCTCACCTACAAGGAAATCCTACGCGTTCTCTCGGTCACCCAGGTGGTTGATTTCAACGCCGGCGATGAGATTCTGCGCGAAGGCGAGCCCGGTGATGACATGTTCATCCTACTCAAGGGCAAGGTTCGGCTGCACAAGGACGGGGCCTTCGTCACCAACCTCGGACCGGGCGCGCATCTCGGCGAGATGGCGCTGGTCGACAAGCGGCCGCGCTCGGTCAGCGCAGCGGCTGAAGATCGCACGCGCGCTTTGGTGCTACGCCGCCGCGACTTCAACGACATCATCCGCAACGAGCCACGGCTGTCGGTCAAGTTGTTGTGGAGCTTCGTGCAGGTGCTGGCGCAACGCCTGCGCAAGACCACGGCCGATCTCACCGGCGCCCGGCAGGAACTTCCTGACGCTTCCGACGAGACCATGTTCGACGAGTAGCGCCGCTCATCGACAACCCCGCATACAGGTCACTGACAGGTGGCCTTGCACATCGACAGCCACCGTGACCGCACCTTCTAGATCCGTGCGCCTCACGTGCACGCCGCGCGCGGCGTATCGGGCCATGGTTGCGGAACTAGGCAGATGAAAGGTGTTGTGCCTGCCCACGGAAACCACTGCCATGCTTGGCTGCACAGCCGCCAGAAACTCATCCCCCGAGGACGTTCGGCTGCCGTGATGGGGGACCTTGACGATGTCGCTGGCTATGCCCAGGCCCGTCTCCCCCCGCGCCACCAGCTCAGCCTCGCCGTCGATCCCGATGTCTCCGGTGAACAGAACCGCGTGTCCGGCATAGCTCGCGCGCACCACCAACGAGGCGTTGTTCGCGTCCAGTCCGGGCGGAGGGCCCACCACGTCGCCCACCCAGGGCCCGAGCGGTTCGATGCGCATGCCCTTGCTCTCGAACCGGGCCGGCACCGGCGTCGGCACGCCATGCTGATGCGCCAACGCCAGCAACTCGCCGTACCTCGGGTTGTGCCCATCGTCGCCGCTGGTCCACAACCTGCCCACCTCGAAGCGCGCCAGCACCCGCAGCAAGCCGTTCAGATGGTCTGGATGCGGATGGGAAAGGACGACCAGGTCGACCCGTGCAATGCCACGCGCGCGCAACACCGGCTCCACCACGCGGGCCCCGGTGTCGAAGGAATCATCGTAGCGGCCGCCGCCGTCGACCAGCATGACGAACCCGCGCGGTCCTTCCAGCAAGGCCGAATCCCCCTGCCCCACGTCGATGAAGGTCACGCGCATCTCATCAGCCGTCTTGCGGCGCAGGTCGCGCACCACCAGGCTGCCCGTGGCCAGCGAGCCGGCCAAGCAGGCCGACAGCAGCCAGCGCCCTCGCCGACCCGTGCCCCGTGACAGCCCGTAGAGCAAGAAACCCGCGCTCGCCACCAAGGCCGCACTTTCGAGCAAGTTTGGATAGCGAACCAAGATGACAGGCGCGAGCCGCCGAAATCCGTCGGCCCCACAAAGTGCCGTCCGCGACGCGAGACCTGCGACCCAAAGTGGTGCAGCGCCGAGCACCGGATGAATCAGTGCCAGAAGCGCGCCCACCAGACCGCAAGGCAGAACCGCCAGTTCCACCAGTGGCACCAGCACCAGATTGCCCACCGGCGCCGCCGGCGTCACCTCGCCGAAATGGTGCGCCACCAGAGGCATGGTACTCAGGCTCGCAACGCTGCTTGCCGCCAGACAGCGGCCCAGCCAGCTCACAGCCCGCCGCCACCGCCTCGCACCCCTGGGCGGAACTGCCGGCGAAAACCGCTGCGCAAAGAAACCGAGCGCGATCACCGAGGCAAACGAAAGCTGAAACGATATGTCCAGCAAAGCGAGCGGCGATTGCACCAGCAATACAAGCGCGGCGAACGCGATGCTGGCCGCGAGAGAAAATGGTCGATTGACCAGCATCGCGCCCAACGCCACCACCGCCATGAAAGCGGAGCGCAGAGTGGCGATTGCTTCGCCGGTGAGCAAGGTGTACAGCACTACCGCGGGCAGCGACAGCGCAGCGGCCAGCGCCGTGGCATTCACCCGCAAGGACCATCTGGGGACCAGCAGGGCCAGGCGGCGCAGCAGCCCGAAGACCAGCGCCGCCACCACGGCCAGGTGCAGGCCCGAAACCGACAGCACATGCGTAGCCCCCGCCGCACGAAAACCCTCTTCGACCTCGGGCGATACCTCGGTGCGCTCGCCCAGCACCATGGTGCGCACAAACGCTGCCGCAGGACCGGTGAGGCGCTGATTGATCACCCGTGCCATGGCCGAGCGCAGGCGAAAGGCCAAACGTCTGGGCTGCCATCCCGAGCCCTCCAGCCCCGACACGATCTGGATATCCGCGGCAGTCCGGACGCTGGCGAGCACGTCCACGCCTTGAGCCTGCGAGAGAAGATTCGCGTCGGGCAAGCCGGGATTGGCAAACCCGCGTGGCAGAAAGAGCCGCGCAGAAAATGCCACCTCGTCCCCTGGTGCCAGATCGGGCGCGCCCTCTACCACGGTTACCAGCGCCCTGACCTCCAGCGAAGATGCGTCGACTGAATGAACCGCCAGCAAGAACCGCGTCTTCTTGCTTTCGCCCTGCCCCGCGCCCGCCTCCGGGCCCATGACCACCTGGCCCACCACACGAACCAAGGTATCTTCCGGCACGGCGGGCGGGGCTTGACACCGCCGAACCGCATGGATGCCAAGCCCGGCCCCGGCTGCCAACCAACCTGCCGCCACTGCGGTCACCCACGAACGCCGGCCGAGTCGCCAAGCCGCCAACCCGAGCGCCGCCAGCCCAAATCCTGCCGCTACCTGGGCCTGGGCGAGAATCGCCATGGCGATTCCGCAAGCGAACGCACAGACCCATATGGCCAGGACCATGTCGGATCTTCGTCCGACATGG
>PMJE01000217.1 GCA_003157315.1 Myxococcales bacterium
GACGTTGCCCCGCCGTCCAAACCAGCCCACGGTCCAGCCGCCGCACTGGATACCCATGTCGTCCGCCTTGCTGCCCACCACCAGGATGTGGCCGTTCTTGGGCAGGGGCAGCACGGCGTCTTGATTCTTGAGCAGGACCGCGCTTTGCCGAACGGCCTCGCGCGCCAGCGCCCGGTGCTCGCGCGAGCCAAGCTGGCCGGCGAACGCGGGATCCGGGAAGGGATGCTCCCACAATTTCAGACGCGCCTTTTGCTTCAAGATACGGCGGACAGCATCGTCGATGCGTGCCATGGGCACGCGACCATCTTTGACCAGGTGGCGCAGGGTGGAGAAGAACCATTGGTAGGTCAGCGGCACCATGGCCATGTCGACGCCGGCATTGATGGCTGCCTCGATCTTGCGATCGTTCGAACCAGGCAGGGTGTCGATGGCTTCCCAGTCGCTGACTACGAAACCCTCGAAGCCAAGTTCGCCCTTGAGCACGTCGGTGATGAGGTGCTTGTTGGCGTGCATGGGGGCGCCGTTCCAGCGGGAGAACGACACCATGATTGAACCGACACCCGCCTTGACCGCCGCGGCGTAGCCGGGCAGATGGATGGCGCGCAACTCTTGCTCGGAACAGATGGTGTCGCCCTGGTCCTTGCCCCCGGCGGTGCCGCCGTCGCCGACAAAATGCTTGGCGCAGGCGAGCACCCCCTCGGGCTGGCCCGGCTCGCCCTGCAGGCCCTTGACCATGGCCGCAGCCATCGTCTCGGCCAGCTCGGGCGTCTCGCCAAAGCCCTCGTAGGTGCGGCCCCAGCGCTCGTCGCGAGGAACGGCAATGCAAGGGGCGAAGGTCCAAGGAATGCCGGTCGCCAGTATCTCCAGGGCTGCGGCCCTTCCCACCTTCTCGGCCAGCTCGGGGTTGCGCGTGCAGCCCATGCCGATGTTGTGCGGAAATACGGTGGCGCCCCTCACCAAGGCATTCCCGTGGACCGCATCTGTGCCCCAGATGATCGGGATGCCTAGGCGCGTGCCCAGTGCTCGGGTCTGCATAGAAGCAACAAGCTTGACCCAGTTCTGGGGCGCGTTGGGCTCAGGCAGCGAGGTCGCGCCGTTGAGCACAGAGCCAACGTGTAGCTTGCGTACGTCGTCGGTGTTCTTCGCCAGTTTCCAGTCAATCTGGGTCATCTGCCCGACTTTTTCTTCGAGCGTCATCTTGCTCAGCAGTTCCTCGATGTCGGGGGTCGGGACGCTGGCACGGCTGGCAGCAAGCTTGCCTGGGGACGGTCCCGAAGGCATTCCGACGCAGCCAAGCACCGCGAGGAGGGCGACAAGCAGGGAGCGGCGAGCGCCGGAGGCAGGGATGATTGGTGGCCGGGTAGATTGCATCGCGAGAGACACTACACCGGGCGGGGCGCGAGCGGGAAGATGTGGTCGAGCTGGACCAAAGCACATGTGATTTCGCAGCCAATCTCTATGGGG
Organism: Myxococcales bacterium; assembly: GCA_003157315.1. Next base: position 1,465 of record PMJE01000217.1, read on the forward strand.
ACGATCACCCTACTCACCTTCGACATCCGCCAAATCCAGGTCGCGTGCGCGGTCGGGCGGACCCTGATCGGGCGGTAGTACGCCGAGTAGCCTGTCAGGTTTGGTGATATTCTCGCTTGGTGGCGTGTCCACATTGCGGTCGATCCCATTCTTCGGAAAGCGGCGCCTGTCCTGGGCCGGGCAAGTCCGGCGCGAAACCGACGCCGGCATCCTTGTCACCTGGACAGATCCTCGAGGGAAAGTACCAAATCGTTCGTGAGATCGGCCGTGGCGCCATGGGCGTCGTCCACGAGGCGCTGCACACGGCTCTCGGACGCCGGGTCGCGGTCAAGACCTTGCTCGGCGAAACAGGCGAAGACCCCGAGCTTGCCGCGCGCTTTGAACGCGAAGCACGAGCCGCGAGCGCTATCGGTCATCCTCACATCGTCGATGTCTTCGACCTGGGTCGCACTCCGGAGGGCTTGCTCTTCATGGCGATGGAGCTGCTTGATGGCCAGTCGTTGGCGTCGTTGCTTGACAAGACGCCATGCCTGCCGCTTCCGCTCGCTATCGACTTGATCGGCCAAGTTCTTGGTGGGCTCGCGGCCGCGCACAAGAATGGGATCGTTCACCGCGATCTCAAGCCGGACAACATCTTCATTCTCAACACGGAAGATCGACCCCATTTCGTAAAAATCGTCGACTTTGGCATCTCGAAGATGCTCGTCCGCGCAGTTCCCGGACCGGGCGCGGCCGGCAGAGAGAGTGGGACTGTCGTGGGAACCGTCCTGGGAACCCCGCTCTACATGTCCCCCGAGCAGGTGTTGGGGCAGGTAACTCTCATCGACCATCGCACAGACATCTACTCAACTGGGGTGGTTCTGTACGAGATGTTGTGCGGTCGCACTCCTTTCGAGGACGAGAGCAGCGCGCAGGTTTTCGCCCACATTCTCGATGGCAGGTATTTCTTGCCGAGCGGCTTGCGGCCCGAAATTCCACCCGCCGTGGAATCGGCCATCGTACGCGCGCTCGACCGCGACATGGAGAAGCGCTTCCCGAGCGCGGCGGCGATGCGCGAGGCGGTGACGGAGAGAAGTGCGGACCTCACGCCGGCGCCCGAGCTGGTTTCGGCCTCGTTCGGCTCTCCCTTGCAGTTGGCCCCAGAAACCAAAGCGGGTGACGCGCCACCTCTGCTATTGCCTCAAGCGGGACCTGGGGCCACGCGAATATCCTTCGGCACCCGCCCGCCGCGTGGCGAGGCGGAAACGGATCGATTCGCTCCCCTACCCGACCGGGCGGTCGTGCCACTGCTCGCCGACAATCGCGCTCGCACTCTCGCGGCGCGGACGTCTGCCGCCGACGCCTCCATCGATCGGGTCAGGCATTCTCGGCAGAGACCCGGACCCGCCAGTCGGGAGGGAGCGGGCGATCGTATGCTGTCCCCACGCAACCGCTCGCGCATGGCGAAAGCACTAGGATTGCTGGCGTTGCTCATCGTTGCTTGCTTCGCCTATAGCCACCTTCGGACGATGCGCGGGCAAGGCGCTTCGCCCGCGCATCGAGAGCAATGCAAGGTTACGCTCGCAGTTCAGCCCAGCGAAGCAACCGTGCAAGTCGACCACCTTCCCGTGATGAGAGACGACTTGCTTCTCGACGAAGGCGCGTCCCACGCGCTCCACGCCGCGGCGCCGGGAAGAATCACCCGCAGGTTCTCCTTCAAGGCCAAGCCCGGCCTCGAACTTTCGGTTCATCTCGGCCGCACTCTTACACTTCCTTCATCCACGGATCCCGAGCCATCGCGCAGCGAACTGGCGACGAGCTATTCCAAGAATCCGGCTTCGTTCGAGGAGATCAGTCGTGCTTTCGCGAAGCTCGATCGCTATGCTGGGTGTCTGGCACTGGTAGCGGACGGAGATGCGCGCACGGGTGCCAATCGGAGCGGCCCCAGCGGAGGGGAAATCAGCCGCTGCATCCAGCTTCTGCAGGAGGCTGCCACCTTGCAGCCGGAGATGCCTCAACTTCACGCTGCGGGCGCAGCCTACTTGCAGGGCGTAGCCAGCGGTCAGGGGCTGGGCGCGCCCCACGAAAGGCTCGCGACGTTTCGTTCGGAGTTTTTCGCCGCTCAGGTGGCATGGCAGATGGAAGAGCTGGCGCGCCAAGAAGCGGACGAAGGACGGACGGCCGCCTGGCACATGCGTCGGGTGGCCCTGGCGGCGAGGGCTTGGTTGCGCCAAGGCAAGACTCCCCTGGCGCCGGGGCGAGGTTCAACCGATCGGCGAGCCAGGCTCGACGAATACCACGAGGCTTTCCTGGAGTTCGCCAGACAATCCTCGCAACAGATGGTGCAAGTCTCGGGTGCCGACGAGTTCATGAAGGCCGCTCAAAACCTCGTCACTCTCACGCGCGACCAAACCGGCAAGCGGCAAGACGCCGCCGCGGCGCTCGCGGCTTGTCGCCAGCTCTTCGCCGTATTCAATGCCCTCGTGGTCGAGTGACGTTGGAGTGCGCTTCGGTTCGGCCAGTTGGTGCCAGACGCGGTCGGAGAACACTCCATCGGTGCGCCGGGCATAGGGCTTGTTGCCGCAGAGCGCCTTGATGTGTCCACATCCCTAGCTCATAGTGTCCACATGGATGTCGGGGTTCGCAGACTCAAGCAGCATCTCTCCGACTACCTTGAGAAAGCAGCACGCGGGGCAATCATCCGCATCACCGACCGCGGGAGGCCCAAGGCCGTGATGGGCCCGTTGCCTGGGGCACTCAGCTTGGAACGCGGAGTCGCCGAGCGATGGATTTCACCGGGGCCAGCAACTGCCACCAATCCACGCCCCGCACGCCGCCACTCCGCGTCCGTTTCTAGCAGCAAAGTCCTGCGCGAGGATCGGGACAGTTGAGCCTCTATGTAGATTCAAGTGCCCTGCTCAAGCGCTACGTCGACGAGCCGGAGAGCGAAACCTGCGAACGTTACTTGCTGACGGATCCGGTGTGGATTACCGGCCGACACACCTGCGTGGAAGTGCGGCGGAATCTTTGCAGGATCCTCGCAGGCGCAGCCCTGGGTGATGCGCGATCTCAGTTCGATCAAGACTGGCAACGCATGCATGTGGTCGAGCTGGACCAGAGCACATGTGATATCGCAGCGGATCTCGTGGAATTGACCGGTGCGCGCACGCTGGATGCTCTGCACCTGGCAGCCGCAACCCGTGCGGGCAGAGGGGCGATCACCCTGCTCACCTTCGACATCCGCCAGGCCCAGGCCGCGCGCGCGGTCGGGCTCACGGTGGTTGGGGCGTAGCCCATATCAAGAACGCTACTCTCGACGCACAATCTCGAGATCAGGGCGCAAGCCCAAAGCCGCACCGTAGCGGAACAAGCCATCCATCTCGGCTGTGCCGGGGTCCACGGACGCACGTAGGGGCGCCCGCAAGAGTGCATGCTCGAGCAGCCGCTCCGGCCCATGCGCGTCGCGCCGCCAGCGACCGGTGCCGCCATCGAGCACGGGCGACACCACCGCCAACCCAGCCATCACGATAGCTGCAACCACGCGCGCGCGGCCCAGCCGGGCTGCCAACTCGGCCCCGCCTGCGCTGATGGGGACTGCGGCGGCCAGCAAGGCCACAGGTAGGCCCGCGCGGGTGGCCTCGAAATGCAGCCCGCCCGACGCAGCCGAATGGCCGAGCAACAGCGCCGTGACCAAGGTAAACCCGAACCAAACCGCGACCAGTGGCGCCCTTCTGAGCAAGGCCAGCGTGCCCACCGCAGCCAGCAACAACCCCACCACGCCCAACTCGTCGCACGCTTCGGCCGCGGTCCCGACCAGCCCGACGTGATCATGGATCCCAGCCGGCCAGAGGCTGCCGAGCAGATGCCGTATGTCCGCTGGGTTCCCCGAGGCCGCCAGGTTGGCCAGCACCGAGCCGCCCAGTGCCGCGACGAAGAGCAAAGGGGCCCAAAGTGGCCAGCGCTGACCCCGGCGCAACTCCCACAGCCACAGCCCAAGCAGCAGTGGCCATAGCAGCGGACCGGCCACCGGATCCACCCCAGCGGCCAACCCCGACAGGCCCGCCAACGCGAAGCCATGCTTTGCCCGGCCGGTCGCTCGCAGAATGGGCAGCGCGGCCAACCAAGCCCCTGCCAAAAGTGCGAGCGTGGCCGACGCGGCGCTCGCCGAAGTCCCGGTCTGAAACACGGCCAATGACAGGCCGCCTGCCAACGCAGCCCCTGCGGCAAGAAACGGCTCATGCAAGAAATCGCGCGAACCCTGGCGTGCGTGCGCTGGCGGACGGAAGGCGGCCAGCAGATCCGCACACAGCCGGCCGAGAAGCGTGATCGCCAGCGCGGCCAACACTGCTGCCGACAGATTGGCCCGCGCTGCCAGCTCGCCCAGGGGGAAACAGCCGCCTATGCGCAAAGCCAGGAGAGCCAATCGCGTGCCCGGCTCGGCTGAGGTGGCATCGAGCGCGGCGGCTACGCTAGACGCCGCCGCAACCCGATCCAGCCCCAGCGGGGTGCCCGCGAAATACACCGCCAGCGACCCAACGAATAGGGCTGGGTCCAGGGTTGGCCAGGTTCTTCCAGTCATGGGCCGATCCAACGCGAAAGCGGGCCTCCTGTCGAGAACCAGTTCAGTCGGTACCTACAACTTGACGTCCGCGGTTTGGCCGTCTATGCCCGAGAGGGTGCACATCATTCGAGGCCGCCAGCGCGTCACCTCCGACCTAGGACGACCGCTGCGTGCGCCTGCGATCGCTATAGGGAATTTCGACGGTGTGCACCGCGGCCACCAGGCCTTGGTGGCATTGGCCAGCCGCCTGGCCCGCGCCGCGGGCGGTGATTCCGTGGTTCTGACCTTCGATCCCCACCCTGCACGCTTGCTTGCACCCGCGTTGGCACCGCCCATGTTGATGACGCTGGAACGTCGGCTGGAACTGCTTGCCGAGGCGGGCGCAGATGCGGTCGTGGTCGAGCCCTTTACCACCGAACTTGCTGCTTTGCCCGCCGATCGCTTCATCGCCGAGGTGCTGCGCGGGGATTTTGACGCCCGCCACGTGGTGGTGGGCTGGGATTTCACCTTCGGGGCCGGGCGGCAAGGCAACGCAACCACGCTGGCAAGCGAAGGTGCGCGCCTGCACATGGGGGTCAACATCGTTCCGCCGGTGATGGTCGCAGGGCTGGTCTGCTCATCGACCAAGATCCGCGAATTCGTGCTCGAGGGCCGGGTGGAAGGGGCAACCATGCTCCTCGGCCGCCCCTTCGAGATCATTGGCCGCGTGGTGCACGGCGCTGAGCGCGGCCGCACCCTGGGCATCCCCACCGCCAACCTGGATCCAGAAGCCGACCTTCTGCCCAAACCGGGTGTCTACGCCGCCTGGGCGCGTCGACTGGACGACGGCTCGCGGTTGCGCCTGCGTGCCGCCGTGAGCATCGGCAGCAATCCCACCTTTGCTGCCGAGGACCGCCGCGCCGGCCCGGCCGTGACCATCGAAGCCCACCTGTTGGACTTCGACGGCGACCTGTACGGCGCGCGCCTACGCCTGGAATTTGCCGGTTGGCTGCGCGACCAGCGGAGATTCTCTTCAGCGGACGAGCTGACGGCCGAGATCAGGCGCGACATACTCCGAACCCGGGAGATCCTCGCATGAGCATGGAACACCTCTACGAGACTGAGACGATGGCCGAGCTGTGCGCGCGCCAGGGCCGCTTGAGCGAGGCTATCGCCATCTTCCGCGAACTTGCCGAAACCGCCGCCGATTCCGCCACGCGGACACGCGCCCGGGCTCGGCTTGACACCCTAGAGGCGACCTGGCAACCCCTGCGTGTCGCCGAAGTCCCTCCTGCGGACTTGGCCCTGCCCGCCATTCCCGGGGTTGCGCTGTTGCTGGGCGAGGACCAGGTGACCGTGGCCTGGGCTCTGCCACCTGAAACCAACTCGCCGGCGCTCGACGTTCTAGTCCTGCAGCGTACGCCGGGCGGCATCGATCCACAGAAGAAGCTCTTGCCCCTGACCGAGACCTCGGGCCACATCGGCCTGCTCTTGCCCGGCGTGCATTCTGCCCTGGCTGCCGCGGGTACGATTCGCGAGGGCCGCTTCGTGGCCATTGTCCGATCTACTGGCTGAAACTACACCACGCCCTGGTCGATCATCGAATCCGCCACCTTGACGAAGCCGGCGATATTGGCGCCCATGACGTAGTTGGTGGGCTGGCCGTAGTCCTTGGCGGTCTGGTAGGCAGCCGCGTGGATGGCCTGCATGATGCCCTTCAACTTCGCGTCGACCTCTTCGCGCGTCCACGACAGGCGCATCGAGTTCTGGCTCATTTCAAGGCCCGAGGTGGCCACGCCGCCAGCATTGGCAGCCTTGCCCGGGCCGTACAGCACCTTGGCCTTGATGAACTTCTCCACTGCCTCAGGCGTCGACGGCATGTTCGCTCCCTCGGCAATGACGGTGCATCCGTTATTCAGCAACGTGTCGGCGTCTCTTCCGTCGATCTCGTTCTGCGTGGCCGAGGGGAAAGCCGCGTCGCACTTCACCACCCACGGGCGCTTGCCGGCCACGAATTCGCAACCGTACTGCTTGGCGTACTCCTGGATGCGGCCCCGCTGCACGTTCTTGAGTTCGAGCACGAAGGCCAGCTTGTCCGGGGTGATGCCCCTGGGATCGTGGATGAAGCCATCCGAGTCAGACAGCGTGACCGCCACCGCGCCCAGTTGGTTCAGTTTTTCGACGGTGTACTGGGCCACGTTGCCCGAACCCGACACCGTACAGATCTTTCCCTTGAAGGTCTGGTTGCGCGTCTTGAGCATCTCTTCCGCAAAGTACACGGCGCCATAGCCGGTGGCCTGGGGACGAATGAGCGAACCACCCCAGTTGAGCGCCTTGCCGGTGAGAACACCGACGAACTCATTCTTCAGGCGCTTGTATTGGCCAAACAGGTAGCCGATCTCGCGACCGCCCACCCCGATGTCACCAGCAGGCACGTCAGTGTCGGCGCCGATATAGCGGAACAGCTCGGACATAAAGCTCTGCAGGAAGCGCATCACCTCGTTGTCCGACTTGCCCTTGGGGTCGAAATCGGAGCCACCCTTGCCGCCGCCCATAGGCAGCGTGGTGAGCGAATTCTTGAACACCTGTTCGAAGCCGAGGAACTTGAGAATCGAAAGGTTCACGCTCGGGTGCAGGCGCAGGCCGCCCTTGTAGGGGCCGATGGCGCTGTTGAACTCGATGCGATAGCCGCGGTTGACCTGGACCTGACCCTTGTCGTCCAGCCAGGGCACGCGAAACATGAGCTGGCGCTCCGGCTCCACGATCCTTTCGAGGATCTTGTTCTGCTCGTACTTTGGGTAGCGGTCCAGACACGGCTGCAACGACTTGAGCACCTCAGTCACAGCCTGGTGGAACTCCGGTTGCCCGGGGTCTCTCTTCTTCACCAAGTCGATCACTCTCTGCGTGTAGGACATGTCGATCTCAGGGAATGATCGACTTGCAGTCTACGTCGCACAAGCCGGTGCCATTCTCGCTGCCATCGTCGCACTGCTCGCCGAAGCTGCCGTCCATCTTGCCGTCCCCGCAGTACGGCGGCTTTCGGCACCCTGGAGCGCAGCCGGTCGCCATGCCGTAGGTCGCCTGATTGACCCCATCGTCACATTCCTCGCCGAAGGCAGCGTCCACTTTGCCGTCTCCGCAGTAGGGGCCGATCGCGCACTGGGTGGTGCATCCGCCGTAGACAGTGTCCGAGTTGTTGGGCCCATCGTCGCATTGCTCGTCGCCATTGACCACCCCGTCGCCGCAGGTGGGGGTGCAAACGGTGTGAGTCCAGCTGAACTGGCCGAGCGTCAACTTGTAGCTAGATTGCGTCACGTGCCGCTCGGCCTGGAAGACCACGATCTCGTAGATCTTGCCCACAGTCAGGCCGTACGCCGTAGCGTAGGCGCTGAGTGTCACGCTGCCTGGCTGGGCCCCATGGATGCCGCCTATGTCGACGGCCAGATGGCCATTTACGAACACCCACACGTCGTCATCGCCTATGAAATCCAGTTGTTCGCTCCCCTGATACTCAAACCAATAGCGCACCTCACTGGTGAAGGAGAAGTTGTGTTTCTGCCCGGCCGAGTCGGCGCCGAGGTATGGAATCTCGGGCCCGTCCGGCAGGGTGGCCCAGCCACGATTGTCGAGCGGGAAGAAGGGTGGCGGGTTTGTGACCTTGGGATCTGTCCCGCCGTGGTTGTAGAGAAAGGTGCCGTTCGTCTGTCTCACTAGCGTAATCGTGTCGAGCACCATCTTCGTGTACGGGGTGTTGTCGTGATACCAGGCATCGAAGTCCGTCGCGTTGGTGGTGTTCGATGCGGCCTTGTCGACGGCATCGTTGTAGACCGGCTTGCGATCCGGTCCGAGGGTGGGCATGACGATCCCTTTGCACAAACCCCCGATCACCGGGGGCTCGAAATTCGGGTGCGGGGGCGGCACGAGGGTCGCCGGTGCGATCGATCGAATCATGTCGCGGAAGATGATGGGGACCGTCAGATCGCCGGTGGCTCCTTCCACCACCTGCGCGCAGTTCCAGCTCGTCTCGAGCTTGCAGTCGGCTGAACAGCCATCGCCGGACCGGATGTTGCCGTCATCGCACTCTTCTTCGGGGAGCTTGAGCCCGTCACCACAGGGCGAGGTGCAGCCATCGGTTCCCGTGCACACCGGCTCGGACTTGCAGTCAGGCGAGCACCCGTCGCCAGGAATGAGGTTGCCGTCGTCGCACGACTCGCTCCCCTCACGAATCCCATCGCCGCAGACGGTTTGGTGGCAGGAATCTCCCGCAGTGGAACAGGCGTAGCCAGGCTCGACCTTGCAGGCTGCGCTGCAGCCGTCCCCGGCAGTGGTGTTGCCATCGTCGCATTCCTCTGAACCCAGCAGCAGGCCATCTCCGCACTTGGGCTTGCAACGGATGCCGGCCCCGAGACAAACCCAACCCACCTCTACAGTCAAACAATCGGCCGAGCAGCCGTCGCCGCCGACTGTGTTGCCGTCGTCACAAACTTCGTTGCCGGAAATGCGACGGTCACCGCACACCACGGTTGAGTAGCAAGCCTGGCCGATGGGGCAGGCCCAGTCGGTCTCGACCCTGCAGGTGGCGGAGCAACCATCCCCCGACGCGGTGTTGCCGTCGTCGCACTCCTCGCCAAGATCGCGCGTGCCGTTACCACAACAGGAACCTGCCGCGGTTTTCACACAACCAGACTGCGAGCCGTCCCCGACGCCGGCATCAGGCAGCTTGGGAATGTAGCCGCCGGCGCCAGTGCCTGCGTCCGGGATTCCGCCAGTGCCGCCGGAACCTCCCATGGAGCTGCCACCCGCACCGCCATCCCCAGTGCTGACTGCATCCTGAGGACCGCAGGCGGATAGGCCGAGGCCCAGGACCATCGCCGTGCTTGCTAGACCCGCAAGAATGGCATTTGTGAGTGACGAGACGGAAGCTTTGGCATAGTGACTGACATATTTGGCTCGCATCGCTGGCACTCCTCGCGCCCGTCTTGGATGCCCGACCTTCCGCCGACTCCAGTCTTCGCGTGGGTGGGGCGCAGCCCACGTTCTCGTGAGGCCGGATACTGCAGTCTACCCCAAGACAAACCCCAGCGCATTGCATCTCCGCTCACACACCCCATAGTTGCTGTATTCTACATCGTCAGATGCCAGATGGGTGGGATTCAATCGCGCTTGCCGAACGTGGCACGGCATTGGCCAACTCGACCCGCGACGTCATGTGTATACTGGTGCGGGCCAGGCATGACTGAAACCGCCACATACTCCGCTCCTGAGATCGCCGCGGCCGCCGCGAAGAGCGAACGGCAGCGCCTGGCCTCCCTGTCCGCTGGGGTTCGACTGCTGGCAGGCTTTATCTTCTTGGGCCTCGTCCTGATTGGCTGGGGTCTGTCCCGTCGATCCGCCTGGCGCGACCAGCTTGCGGCGCTAGCGGGCTACACCGTTGTGGCCGCGATTCTCTTCGCCATTCGCCACCGCAACCTGCTGGATCGCATCGCCCTGTTTCCGGTCGCGCTGGATCTGGCCGTCGCCTACATCGCCCTACGTGCGACGATCACCAGCTACGGAGATGCCGGCCAAATCGTAGCCGGCCTGGGTCTGGGGATATTCGTCCTCATCGTGACGTTCGACGGACTATCGCTGCAAAGGCGCTTCATCGTTGTGGCAACCATCGTCGCGATGGCTGAGGAGACCCTACTACTGCAGCAGGCTGGGGTTTGGCCTCCGCACATGCTGGTCGCCTGCGGCGTGCTCGGGCTGGCCGCCGGAGTCGGCGTCGTGGTCTTTGAACGAACCAACCGACTCGTCCGCGAGGCGGCCGGAATTGAAGCGGCCCGCCATCAACTCGCAGACACGCGCGCCCAGTATGAACAGCTTGCGCGTCTGCAGCGAGACAAGGACAGCCTTGTCCAACTCATCGTGCATGACATGCGGGGGCCGCTCAGCGCGGCCATCCTATCGCTCGAGTTCCTTTCGCGCGAACTCAAGCGCCAGCGGGCCACGCGGGAAATGTTGGAGGCCAGCGACGATGCCCTCTCTTCGTCGACCAACGTAGCCAACATGATCACGCAGATCCTGGACACTACCAAGCTGGAGGAGGGGCGCATCACCCTCAACCTGGTGCCAGTTTCGGCACGGGCGATGCTCGAGCTCGCTCGCCAGCAAGCGCTTTCGCGTGCGCAAAGCAAGTCAATCAGCATCGAGGTGGACGCGCCTGACAACCAGCTCATGGTGGCTGACCGGCGCCTCTTCCCGCGCCTTCTCGACAACCTGGTGTCCAATGCCCTCCGCTACACCTCGACCGGAGGACGCGTCTTGTTGGTGGCGGCAGCGAGTGGGGGCGAGGTCGTCATTTCGGTTCACAACACGGGCGAAGCTATCCCCGTCGGTGATCGAGAAAAGATCTTCGCGAAGTTCCAACAAGGCGAAGCCGAGAACCAGCGCATGTTCGGCTGGGGCCTGGGCCTGTACTTCTGCCGTCTGGTTGCCGAAGCCCACAGCGGCCGCATTGCCGTCGAGGATGTAGTCGGCTGGCCCACTTCATTCGTAGTTCGCCTGCCCCTTCCGGCGATGAAGCCGTCCCCGGACTAGCTCCCACACCAGAGCGCAAAACCTGCAACGTTGCACGCCAACCAGCATCAAAATCCTCCGAAAAGGCACAAAGCTTCCCCTTCAACCCGCACAAAGGAAATGCTCATGAAACCGCTTCCGCTATTGGCCCTGAGTTCCTTGTTTCTCTCACCCGCCCTGGCCCTGGCCGGCACCTGGGACATCGACCCCGCCC
>PMJE01000485.1 GCA_003157315.1 Myxococcales bacterium
CACGAACCAGGACTCCCCGGCCCGAATCTCGCGCTCCACTGGCTCCAGGGTGCGCTGAACCTCGGCGACATCGGCCGGCAGATCAGTGCCCACAAACCTCGGGGCCAGATCGTGCAGCGGTCGTCCGAGATCTGAGTCGATGAAGTGAAAGAGCGCCCTGGCGGCGGGCGTGAACTTCGCCAGCTTCTGATCGCGGTCGAGGAAGATGATGGCAACCTGGGTGGCCGAGAAGAGGTTCTGCAGGTCGGTGTTGGCGATGCCCAGCTCGTGGACCTTCTTGCGCAGCTCACGGTTTACCGACTCCAATTCCGCGTTCGCCGACCAGAGCTCTTCCTTGGTAACCTCCAGCTCCTCTCTGGAGGACTGCAGCCGCGCATTGGCGGAGATGAGATCCACATTCGAAGCTGCGAGGCCAACCGCCCCGGACCCTTCTGGCGTGGGAGCGACGGCTGTGGCCGGGACAGGCAGCGCCTTACGCGCCCGTGCGCGGGCTGAGGATGAGCCCGGCTGATTCGGTCTTCGGGATTTCTGGGCCTTTGTCTTCCGCTTGGCCATGCGAACTTTCGGCGCGGTGTTAGGGTGCCGGAGACTCTGCCATGTTACTCAGGGTCACGCATTTCTTGCGCCGCTGACGTCGCGTCGGTTGGTCTTTGCGCGCTCCCCTGCTTGTCTTCCACCTTCACTGCCCGCCATTCTTCTTGTGCCCGGCTCTCTGCGAGTTCGAGGTTGCACGTTGGTGACAGCAGCACATGCCGCCTTTCTCTCCATCGGCGGAAGTGTCTTCTACCATGTGAACGCCTGATGTCCACGCGCGAGCGAGCGAGCCGGAATACCTGTCATTGATATATTCTTGCCCGATCCCTATCATCCTTGCCGAGGAGGAGGCCGCCATGAGTCCCACCGAGTCAAAAACAGCCCGCAGGAAGATCGTCGAGTTCATCCCGTACAAGACCATGGCCCTGGATCTGGAGGCCATTCTTGCGAGCCTGACCCGGATCTACGTGAGCCGTAACGATCTTGACATGGTTGAACTCATAATCTCGTGCCAGCCGGAGCTCTTCCCCGTCGGCAGCTTCGATGCCGAGGCCGAGCGCTACGAATACGTATTGAAACTCGCGGTTCCCGTCAAGTTTCACAACCACCTTCGCGACAACATCGACAAGATCCAAGCGCAATTGCTGGCCGACATTGCCACGGTCACGGCTCCCTACTTTCACGAATCCATATCCGCGGTTTTCGTCGCACTGAAGATCGAGCAAGACTTGGGATGGCGCGACGCCGCAATGGACTTGATCGTGGAAGGCTGCGGCCGGGATACGAAGAAGGAAAATGACATTCTAATTATGCACGCTCCTGCTGACGAAAACGGTATTGCGGGCGAAATGAAGGCGGCATTGGGGAAGAAGAATGTGAGAGTCGCAACGCATTCAATCGTATCGGTCAAGGACAAGGACATTCACCGCGCGCTTGCCGAATACGAAAAGCGCTCTCACTTCGGTGTGTTCGTGGTCTCGCAAGCCGCAACAAGACTGCCGTTCCAGCAGGAGACGCTCGACAGAATCGTCGGATACCTGACGAACCCCGCAAAGAACTTCTGCCAGATCTGGAACAAGATCGAGCGAACCGACGTCGCGACCTTCAGCCCCGCGCTTGCCAGGAGCCTAGCCTTGTCGACAGGAAGGATGACAGTGGACCAAGTGTGCGGGTTTCTCATGAAGTACGCGAATCTCGGGTAGCCAACGGCAACGCCATAACGTAGCCGTGCGTGCGGATAGAGTTCTACATTCTGGCCTTTTGTGCGTGCAACCCTACTCTTTCACGGATACGAACACCCGGACGGTCATCTTGTTGATGATGTTCTGGTAGTTCTCGACAAGGAATGCCCAGTTTCCCGGCGGAATCTGGCCCGACTTCGTGAAGGCTTTCTTCACATCTTGTTTCCAAGAGGGCAACTCCCGGCAGGTCCCGCCCGTCACGCGGCAGGAGATCACGTCCTCTGCGTTGACCACCCGCACCCGGAATCCCTTGTCTGCGTTCTTCACCGCTTTGACGCCTGCCTTCAAAGTTGATTGTTGCTTGACGGAGAAGGCCTCGGAGTGGGCTGCCTGAGCCTCGACGACCCACTCCGCGTTCACGATGTTTCTCGCATTCTCTTGGGCGCGAGCTACTGCTGGCGCGAACGCGAAGATTCCGGCCACGAAGAATGACAACGCGAACGCAAGCTTCTTCATCATCTCCTCCTGGCTATTTGGGGAAATCCGACGGCGTTAAAAGACAACCGCATCCCGCCGGTCCAATGCCGTCCGCTAACGCCTATGAGGGGCAGCCACCGCACGGCCACCGCGCGCCTCGTATGTGCGCCGCACAGGCGGGCTTTGCATGCGACGCTGGTAGAGCCCCGGCGGCTCCCTGTCGTAGTGGTTCCATCGACCGCCATCCCGATAGTTCCATCGGCCGCCGTACCAGTACGTGGCCCGCCCGTCGAAGTACACGGGCTCAGTCGTCGCTATGTACTCGTCGGGCGGATAATCGCTGTAGCCCATTCCGGGATACACGGCCCCTACTTCCAGGCCGCATCCCGCGCTGGCTACCAGCGCAGCGCTCACGCCGATCGCGCATGCCAACCGTCGCAACATCCCTATCCGACTGACTTGGCTCATGGGTTTCCTCCGTCACTAGGCGCGTGAGCCGCGTGCTCGCGGAGCCTCTGCGCAAATCTGGCGCGCTGGTCCGGGGTGAGCACGGGGCTCACCGCCTCGATGAAGTGCGCCAAGTGCGCTGCGCCCCAGCTAGCAAGGTGCGCGTTGGCACCGTTCGCAGTGGTAAGCATTCTGGCATCGAACTTGTCGCGGCGGAACGCATCGCCGAATGCGCGCAGGTGCGTGGAGATTTCCTGCAGGTCAAGCCGCGGCACAGTCTTCATCCCCTCACCGAGTCTCGCACGGATCCTGTCCACCTGATCTGGTGTCAGGCCCAGATCGGTCGCGAGCATCGCGAGCTTACCCCGCGCGGGATTCCTTGCATCTGTCTCCTCGGAATTTGCCGTTTGCCAGACTGCCCAGTGCGCCTCGACCTTGTCGACAAGTGCCGCTCGCTCGGGCGGCGTCAGTACGGCATGCAACTCGTTCAGCGCATCCGCAGACGCATCGTGCACCTTTGCAGCCGCGGCCGCCACCTGCGCGACTGCAGCGTCCGCGCTCGCCGCGTCCAGGTTGCCCGCAGCAAGTCCGTCAGCCAGCATAGTTACCAGTTCTTGCTCCGCGGCTCGCGCCGGTTCCATTCGAGCATGCAGATCACTACGAATCTTCTCCACAGCCGTCCGCTGTTCGGGCGAGACGCCCAGCGTGTCGAGGCTCAATGCGATGATGAGCGTCACTCCGCCGTGGTGGTGGTGGCGGTGGTGCTCCATCAGGCCAGCCGACACATCGTCGACGTCCGAGGCGCGTGCGGCCGTGGTCGCAGGCGGGCTGTTCGCAGAAACCCCGCCACAGCCGACTATCGCACAAGCCCCAAAGAGCACCGTTGCGCAAATCCCTATCTGCCGATTTGGGTTGCCCTTCATGTTGGTCTCCTGGAGCTTGGATGCGCGAGCGTACGGGAGTTAGACAGGTCCCTTTTTGGAAACAGCGGTTCCTTGACACGGTAGCCCCGAGTGGAAGCTCGCGCAGGTTGCCGTACCGGCGATCAAGACATCACTTCTGCACCGCAGCCCACAGACGTTTCGCCGCAGTCGCACTGGGAGCGCCTTTTTCCACCAGCCGTTGCTGTCCGCCGGCATCGAATGCGAGAATCCAGGTTTCGTTCTTCGGCACGCCGAGCGCAGTTCGCACGTGACCGTCCTCGTCGAGCAATAGCAGCGGCGGCACGCCATCCTTGAACTCCTTGCGCATCTGCTTCTTCGCGGTCTCCTTGAAGGAGCTTGCCGTCATGTCCTCCAAAAAGACCAGGTGTCCCTTCCCCTTGGGCATCGCCGCGGGAAGAAGATCGCCCCAGGCCCGTTGCCCCTTCTCGGTATGATAAGTCGGCGCCGTCACCACGAGCACCAGCCCACCTTTCAGCAGCTCGCTGCGGGCATGCATCTTGCCGTTGGGATCGGCGAGGACAAACTGCGGCAGAGAAGCCCCGCCGGCCCCTTTCGACTCAGGTGTTTCACCCCATGCCATCGGTCCGACCAGCACCGCCAGCACGACGATGCAGATTGTGGTTAGTCTCAGATCGCTGCAACCGTCCATTGACAATCTCGCTAGTAGTTCACAGTTGACTACGGATGATCCTCCACCACGCCGGGCGGGTAGAAACCTGGCAGCCCGTTGGGACCCTTGCTGCCCGGCGTTCCTGGTGGCCCGGGTGCACCTGGCGCACCTGTCGCACCTTGGGGTCCGGGAATTCCAGGCGGCCCCTGCGGCCCGGCGCTCCCGTTGCACACCAAAACCGTGGTCGAGTTTTCGAGCGTGCCGTTATGGTTATGGTCAAGGCCAAACTCGATGCTTGACCCTCCTGCTTGGCATTGGCTGCCTGGGCTCACCGCTGTCACGTGGACGGCGACCTGCGGGCCATTCAGGTTGGTCTCGACCCACGTGCCCTTATCACCACGACAGACGTTCAATTTGGAATCGCTCCAACTGTACCGCACCTGACCGTCCTGGCTCGGCCCACAGCTCGGCCGATCCGGCCCGGGCAGGGCGGACTGTATCGCACGCTTGCCATCTGGCAAAGGCGCAGCCGGCTTGTCATGGCCAGAGCACGCCGCCGTGCCGGCCAGCAGCGCCAATCCCACCAGCACGCGACTGCAATCATGGGCTCTCGTCGTCATGAAAATCACGAGCTTCCTCCATTCCCAGGGCGTTGAAATGCCCGTTCCTACCCAGGAGCTCCTGCATCCGCCATGCCGCCGCCCCATGAGGGGGACCGCGGCCACAGCGACCCACGGTGGGGGGCACGACGTGGGCGGGCCACGACTACCACTAACTGACTCTCTGTGATGAGCTGCCAGTCGCGACTTCGACGCCTCGTCGAGCGCATGTTTTGCGTTCTTCACCCAGTTGCATCCTCCCCCGCCTCCGCCAAGATGAAGTACCGATTCACTCAATTTGAATGAATCGGTAGGGTGCAACGCCATGGGGCCCTCAGCCGCCGTATGTCTCAAGTCCGATTGTGGCACGGTACTGCGAGTAGGAAAACGGAACGCCGCTGAATGGGCTCGTCCCTATTCCTCGTCACGAGGTGCCTTCTACACCTTTCCGTGCCCTTCGCAACCACTGGCACTGCGCCCAACAATCTGGATTTGCGCTCCTTTTCGCCGATCGTATATTGGGACAGGGCGAGGTCTACCAGAATCCACATTCTCCGTTTCGGCAGGTTGGTGGGCAGTTGTCGGTACAAGGGAGCACGCAAGGACAGACGGGAACCGTATAGCCCTGATTGGCGCAATTGGTATCCCAGGCGGTGCGGTTGGCGGAGCAAGCGACGGCGTTCATCACCTGGCCACCACAACAACCCAAGCCACCGGCGCACT
>PMJE01000536.1 GCA_003157315.1 Myxococcales bacterium
GGCTCCCGGAAGTGACTGACATGCCATGAGCGTAGCACACGGCGTGTCCACTTTGCTAGACCGCCATGATCAGTCACGCTGCACGCGGCCGGCGCGTCGACCACATCGACCAAGCTTTCCGCCGAATTTGCGGCGCCGGCAGCACGGAATGCCCCGAGTTACAGCGCGCCGCCGCGTCTGTTTTGCGAAACTTCCGTCTTGACAACACGGAGCGCTCCCCCAACACTGTTTCCATCATGAGGTTGATTCGCAGCGCAACTTTCGTCTTGGCTGGGCTGCTCTTCTCCGGCGCGGCCAGCGCAAAAGAAGTGACCCTGCTCAACGTGTCCTACGATCCCACGCGCGAGCTGTACACGGACTTCAACGCCGCCTTCGCCAAGCACTGGAAGGCCAAGACTGGCGACGACGTGAAGGTGAACCAGTCGCACGGTGGCTCGGGCAAGCAGGCCCGCGCGGTCATCGACGGGCTGGAAGCCGACGTCGTCACCCTGGCTCTGGCCTACGACATCGATGCCATCGCTGAGGCCACGGGCAAGCTGCCCAAGGACTGGCAGAAACAACTGCCTGCGAACGCTTCACCCTACACCTCGACCATCGTGTTCGTGGTGCGCAAGGGTAACCCCAAGGGCATCAAGAACTGGGACGACCTTGTCGTGCCAGGAATCAAGGTCATCACCCCGAATCCGAAGACCTCGGGCGGGGCGCGCTGGAACTACCTGGCAGCGTGGGGCTATGCCCAGACCAAGTTTGGCGGGGACCAGGGCAAGGTTCGCGACTTCGTCACGCGACTCTACAAGAACGTGCCTGTGCTCGACTCGGGCGCGCGCGGCTCGACCACCACCTTTGCCCAACGGGGAATCGGGGATGTGCTCATCGCCTGGGAAAATGAGGCCTTCCTGCTGGTGGACGAGCTGGGCAAGGATAAGTTCGAGATCGTGGCACCTGCGCAGAGCATCCTGGCCGAGCCGCCGGTGGCCGTGGTGGAAAAGAACGCCAGCAAGCACGGTACCACTGCCGTGGCCCGCGCCTATCTCGAATTTCTCTACACCGAGGAGGGCCAACAGATTATTGCGAAGAACCACTACCGGCCGCGCGATCCAAAGGTGGCAGCCAAGCACGCTGCGCATCTTCCCAAACTGCGCTTGCTGACCGTCGACGGAGATTTCGGTGGCTGGCAGAAGGCCCAGAAGACCCACTTTGCGGACAACGGCACGTTTGACCAGATCTACTCCGGCGGGAAGTAGGTGGCGGCTGCGGGAAACATCGCTGCGCGCCCGGGCTGGCGGCCCGGGCCGCTGCCCGGCTTCCGGCCGACGCTTGGATTCACCCTGCTGTACCTCAGTCTGGTGGTGTTGCTGCCGCTCGCGGCTTTGATCCTGAAGAGCGCGGGGCTGAGTTGGGGCGCATTCTGGGCCACCGTCACCTCGTCGCGCGCACTGGCCGCATACAAGTTGAGCTTTGGCGGGGCCTTGCTGGCGGGCGGGATCAACACCCTGGCAGGACTGCTGCTGGCCTGGGTGCTGGTGCGCTACCGCTTTCCCGGCCGCGACGTGGTGGACGCCATCATCGATCTGCCGCTGGCCCTGCCCACGGCGGTGGCCGGGATTGCCCTCACCGCGATCTATGCCCCCACCGGCGCGGTGGGTGGCTTTCTCGAAAGACACGGCGTCCAGGTGGCCTTCACCTGGGTGGGCGTGGTGCTGGCCATGGTGTTTGTCGGGCTGCCTTTTGCGGTGCGCTCGGTGCAACCGGTGTTGATGGAACTGGGACCGGAGCTGGAAGAAGCAGCGGCGGTACTCGGGGCGTCGCGGCTGCGCACATTTTCGCGCGTGATCCTACCCGTGCTGCTACCGCCTCTCCTCACCGGCTTCGCGCTCGCCTTTGCCCGTGCCGTGGGTGAGTACGGTTCCATCGTCTTCATTTCAGGGAACATGCCCAACCACACGGAGATTGTTCCGCTTCTGATTGTCACCAAGCTGGAGCAGTTCCAGTACCAGCAGGCCACGGCCCTGGCCGTGGTGATGCTGGCGGGATCGCTGGTCACGCTTCTGGCCGTGAATCTGTTGCAGGCGTGGAACCGGAGGTGGACTGGGCATGCCTGAGCTGGCGCAAGCGCGGCCGGCACCCCGCCTGCCGCTGGCAGAGTTGGATACCTTGCCCACGCGGCGGGTGAAGACCAAGGCAGGCATTCGACCCGCATTGCGCGGATCATTGTCAGTGCGGATCTCGTTGATCGCCCTGGCACTGGCGTTTCTGGCCCTGGTGGTGCTGCTGCCCCTGGCCGCCGTGTTCGCGCAGGCCATGGAAAAGGGGCTGGGCGCGTACCTGAGGGCGATCCGTCAACCAGAAACCATGGCGGCCATCCGACTCACGCTCTTGACTGCGCTGCTGGTTGTCCCGCTCAACACGGTATTCGGCGTGGCAGCGGCCTGGTTGATCGCCAAGTACCGCTTTTCCGGACGCAACCTTCTCATCACGCTCATCGATCTGCCCTTCTCTGTGTCGCCGGTTATCTCGGGCCTGATCTTCGTTCTTCTGTTCGGCAGCCAAGGTCTCTGCGGGCAGTGGCTTTCCGACCACGACATCAAGATCGTCTTCGCCACGCCGGGCATCGTGCTGGCCACCGCCTTTGTCACCTTCCCCTTCGTCGCGCGCGAGGTCTTGCCAGCGCTGCAGGCGGCAGGCAATGCCGAGGAGGAAGCAGCCCTGATCCTGGGGGCGAGTGGCTGGCGGCTGTTCTTTCGGGTCACCTTGCCCAAGATTCGCTGGGCTCTCATCTACGGCATCATCTTGTGCAACGCACGCGCCATGGGCGAGTTCGGCGCTGTTTCGGTGGTGTCGGGTCATATCCGCGGGGTGACCAACACCGTCCCATTGCAGGTCGAAATCCTCTACAACGAATACGACTTCGTTGGTGCGTTCGCCGTGGCGTCGCTGCTGACCCTGGTCGCCCTCGCCACCTTGGTGGTCAAGAAAGTGGCCGAGCGATTCCAGAGTGCGCGGCCTGCGGAGGGCGTCCGATGAACGTTCGGGTGGAAGGTCTGACCAAGGGCTTTTCGACCAAGGCTGCCCCGGCCGTGTTTCAGGCCGACTTCGAGGCGCCTTCCGGCGGCATCACCACCCTGCTCGGCCCGTCGGGCTCGGGCAAGACCACCATCTTGCGAATCATCGCCGGACTCGAGTCAGCCGATGCCGGCCGTGTGCTAGTGGCTGGCGAAGACATCACGTCTGTGCCCGTGCGAAAACGCGGCTTCGGTTTCGTTTTCCAGAGCTTCGCCCTGTTCGGCCACATGACGGTTCGCGAGAACGTCGCGTTCGGGCTGCGAGTCCGTCCGAAGGCGCAGCGGCCGGGCCGCAATCTGATCAAGTTCAGAGTCTTGCGGCTGCTGAAGCTCGTGCAACTGGAGAGCATGGCCCATCGCTATCCGCACCAGCTCTCCGGCGG
>PMJE01000530.1 GCA_003157315.1 Myxococcales bacterium
TGGTAGAGCGCCACGCCGGCGCGGGCCAGGCGATCGATCCACGCCTGGCGCTCGGCGCGCTCGATGCGCAGGGCGAGCAGATGCAGACCAGGGCCGTCCGCGGCGAGTGGCTCGCTATCATTCGACGACCTCTCCAATGCCAGGAACGCACCCGCTCCCAGGTCGAGCCAGAGCGAGCGCTCGCCCGACCCATCCTGCGCCGGCCAGCGCCGCAGCACCGCAAGGCCCAGCGTCTGCACAAAGAAGTGCTCGGCGCGCGCCAGATCCCGGACCTTGATGGCGATGTGGTGCACGGCGGTGGGACTCGGCATGCCGGTGAGTCTATACCGCAGAAAATCGTTCGTGCTCCGGGCCTCTCAATCCGCTACAACGTCTGGAAGAAACAAAAAACTGGCCCTTGTCCACCAGTTTGCGACTCTCCCCCAAGAATGGATGCACAAGTGCGCACGTACACGCTACCGACAGCAGCATGCACCGCGGTCTTCTTGACCCTGGGCTGCGCCAGCGATCCCCAGGTTGACCTCTGGAAGACTCCTCCCGACCCCAACGCGGCGCCGGAGGGCTCGCCGGTGGCCATCCACGGACAACTGCAGGTCGCTGGAACCCAGCTTCTCGACCAGGCCGGAGCGCCCATCCAGCTCAAAGGCGTGAGCAGCACCAACTGGGAGACAATTCCCTATGGCGA
Organism: Myxococcales bacterium; assembly: GCA_003157315.1. The sequence continues at coordinate 686 of PMJE01000530.1, forward strand.
GAGCAAGCCGGCGCTTGCATACATGCGCGACAACTGGAAACTGTCGGTGATCCGGGCCGCCATGGGGGTCGACACCGGCGCGGTCAGCTACCTCTCCAACCCCACGGGCGCGCAATCCAAGGTCGACGAGATCGTCCAGCACGCGATCGATCTCGGCGTCTACGTGATCGTCGACTGGCACACCGAGGAAGCCATAAGTCAACAAGCCCAAGCCGTCGCGTTCTTCACCGCCATGGCGAAGACGTACGGCGCCTATCCCAACGTCATTTGGGAGCCCTACAACGAGCCGGCCGGGCCCAACGGCGCACGCTACACCTGGCCGCAGATCAAGCCCTACCACGAGGCTGTGGTCGCGGCGATTCGCGCCGTGGATCCGGACAACCTGATCGTGCTGGGCACGCCGAACTGGTCAGAGTATGTCGATGTGGCGGCTGCCGATCCCGTGATCGGGACCAATCTGCTCTACACCTTGCACTTCTACTCGTGTACCCATAACCAGCCGTTCCGCGCCAAGGGCGACATTGCTATCGCCGCCGGGCTTCCGCTCTTCGTGACCGAGTTCGGTGCGACCTATTCCGACGGAGGTCTGGTCAGCAACAACCACAACTACGTCTGCGAGAACGAGGCGAACCTTTGGTTTGCGTGGATGGCACAGAATAACCTCAGTGGCCTGGCCTGGAAGCTCGATAGGTGCAGCGACGCGAGTTGCATTCTGGCCAATGCCCCGCTTGACGGGCCGTGGCCTGACAGCGTGCTGAGTACCGACGCGGGTGGCGCTGTCTCAGGCGGCGGCATCCAGGGCGGGCATGGTCTCTTCGTGGTGAATTGGATTCGTCAGTAGCTCTGGCTACTTCCAGAAGCCCGAAACACCGAAGACAAAGGGATTGGAACCACTGGGCGCGCCAGGCGTGGGCGGCAAGGCCCCCACCATCGGCGCCCAGTCCGTGATCTGAAACGCCTGGCCCAGGTGACCGGCGACCCGTCGCAAAAGACCAGGCGCTGCGCGCGCGGCTAGCACATCGGCCGATGAAGCATCCGCCGCAGGCGTGCCGTCAGCCAGGGTGACGCCAGAAGCGCACCCTCGACGCCACCCACCAGCGCACCAGCCGAAGACATCAGCACGGGCAGGTGCAACCCCTCGCCGGTCGAAAGGTTCAACTTGTAGTCGAGCGCGACCGCCCCGGCGAGAAGACCGGCGCTGCCAGCCACCAGGCCAACCCGTTCGGGCTGGGTGGAGTCATAGGGCAAGGCCAGTCCCAGCCCATAGCCGATCCCCATGCCTACAACGGTCGCTGCTGCGACGAAATTGACCTGCGCCGCTCTGGCACCGGTCACGTGCTCCGCTGCTGCTGCCGCCACCCCGCCTAGGGCCATGCCCAAGTAGGCACCACCCTCGCTGAAGCGATCGTCGTGCCAACTCGGCTCGCGCAGCGACCGATGCGGTGCCGAGTTCTGCGCCGACGAGTCGGCCCAAGGTTCCAGTGCCCGGGCCGTCCGCCCATGCGGAAACAGATAGCGAAACCGGCGCGACTGCCAGCCAGAGGTGCAAACGGCAGCGAAACCATGGTCCGCATTTCATCAACAGTCGCGCACAGCAAGACCGATACCAAGATCAACACCTGGCCGAAACCGGCCCGCTTACATGCAATTCCCCGTTGCTTCTGACCAAGAATGGACGTTGCGTGTTGGTTTTCTGTCACCGGGAAAGTTGACATCCCGGCCAACCAACCTAGCCCTGCGACCGCGAAGGATCGTTGACATTCCGACCTGGTCAGCCGCAACCTTTTCGGTTGCCACATGAAACTGAGCCTGCCTTCAGAGCGTCGGGGCCGCCTGGCGGCGCCTATGTTCCTTGCTGCCGCGCTGGCCACCGGGCCGACCGTCGCCGAGGAAACGCCCCCGCCCGAAGCCAGCCCGCCGCCGGTTGCCGCCGCACCACTTTCCCCTGACCCGCGCACCGCTGCCACGCCACCCGAACCGACGCCTCCGCATTTCACATGGAACTCGGCCGCGCGCTTCGCCGGCGGCGCGCTCACCGCCTTGGCAGCGCACGAATCCTGCCACCTCATCACAAACCTGGCCATGGGCAACCGGCCCGAGTTCGAACCCGTTACTTTTCTCGGCTTCATTCCCTACTTTGCCATCGTTCCCTCAATCCAATGCCGGAACGGTGACTGCACCAAACGCAACGGCCAGCCTTTTTGGTTCGGCCGGCCCGGTCTCTACACCATCGTGTCGGCAGGCATCCAGTGTCAGCAATATGAAGACGAGGTCATCCTGACTCGGCGACCTGGGCTGCGCATGGACAACGCACCCTTTCGCAAGGGCATGCTGGCTTTCAATACCCTACTGTCCATTGGCTACGTGCTCGCGAATTGGACCGGCGTGGAGCCCACCAACGGCGACATCCGCGGCATCCATCGTGACGGCGGTGCCCCGCGCCTGTTGCTCAGCTCAATGATAGTGGGCATAGCCGCCATGGACATCGCCCGCTACTACTATCCCCACGCCCGCTGGTTGGTTTGGCTCAGCCGCGTCGCAAAAGTCAGCGTGACCGGCATCGCCTTCGCAATGTAGGAGGCTAGCAGATTCGCGGCAGCAGTTCGCCTTCGGGTTCGGCAAGCAAGCGGCGGCCGAAGCCGGTGTCGAGAATCACCGAGCCGGGCCGTTCGGCAACGCACCCGCCGATGATCGCGGCGTCGCGGCCCAGGGGGTGGGCCCGCAGTACCTGCAGCACGCGATCGGTGGCATCGGCGCGCACGCCAATCACCGCCTTGCCTTCGTTGGCCACGTGTAGCGGATCAATGCCTAGCAACTCACTGGCTGCGCGCACCTCGGGTCGAACCGGCACGCACGCCTCGTCGAGCACGATGCCAACCTTGCCCTTGGCCGCCATCTCGTGCAAAGCGCTAGATAGACCTCCGCGGGTTGGGTCTTTCATGGCACTGATGAATTCACCGCCGGCTGCTTGCGCCGCGCGCACCAAACCGTTGAGTGGTGCCACGTCGGAGACCAGCTCCCCCTGCAACTGCAGCTTGTGCCGCGCGGCCATGACGGCAAAACCGTGATCGCCCACGCTGCCCGTAACGATGATGCGATCCCCGGTGCGCAAGCCGGAATCGGGCACCACCCGCTTGGCAAAGGCCACACCCGCAGTGTTCACCACGATGCCGTCGAGTTCCCCCTTGCCCATGACCTTGGTATCGCCGGTCACAATCGTGGCACCGGCCTCGACGCAAGCGGCGCGCATCGAATCGCGAATGCGTTCCAAATCAGCGATGGCAAAGCCCGCCTCGATGATCACAGCGCAGGTGAGGCCCAAAGGCTCGGTGGCGCCCATCATCGCCAGGTCATTGATGGTGCCACAAATGGCTAGCCGGCCGATGTCGCCGCCGGGAAAGAAGAGCGGCTTGATGACATAGGAATCGGTGGTCAGCACCAGGAAACCATCGCCCACTGGAATCGCTGCGCCGTCATCCATGGCGGCAAGGCCCGCGCCGGCTGGGCCGAGCCCTGCCACGAACACCTTCTCAATGAGTGTGCGCATGGCCGAACCGCCCGCGCCGTGCTTCTGCGCAACTGTTTCGCCAAGCTTGCTCATGTGCCGCCGCCCAGATCCGGACGTCCCCCATACTGATACCAAATCTTGCACGTGCCCTCACTCGACACCATGCACGCGCCCACGGGCGACTCGGGCACGCACTCCCGGCCAAAGAGTGGACAATCAGTGGGCTCGACCAATCCAACCATGATCTTGCCGCACAGACAGCGCCGCGACAGTTCGGAGCGCGCCTTCTGCTGCAGGCCCGACACATCGATGCGAAAACGGCGCCGGGCATCCAGTGCGGCCCACTCCTTTCGCAATTGCAGGTTGCCGTTGGGGATCACGCCGATGCCGCGCCAGGGACCGTCGGCCGACTCGAACACGCGCCAAAGTGACGCCTGCGCGTGCCGATTGCCCTCACGGGTCACGCAGCGCGGGTAGGCGTTGGCGGCGCCATAGTCGCGATCGCGGATCATCTCGAGCAGCTTCACCAACGCGGCCAGGATGTCGAGCGGCTCGAAGCCTGCCACCACCACTGGCGTGTGATGGCGGCGGGCAAAATCCTCGAACAAGCCGTAGCCGGTGATCACAGCCGCGTGGCCCGCGGCCAGGAAACCCTCGACGCGCGTCTCGGGCAGACACGCGACAGCTTCCATGGCCGGGGGAACGTACTTGTGCGCCGACAGGACCGAGAAGTTCGCGGGCGGCTTGGCCAACAAAATCGCAGCCGTGGTCACCGCCGTGGTCTCGAAACCCGATGCGAAGAACACGACTGGCTCCTCGCTTGCGCGCGCCAGTTCCACCGCCTGGGTGGCGCTGTACACGACCTCGACCCGGGCGCCCTCGGCCTGCGCGTCGGCCAGCGACTTCGAACTGCCCGGCAGTTTCACCATGTCGCCATAGGTGGCGATGCGCACGCCCTGCAGAGCCAGGGCCACGCCCTCGTCCACTTCGCCGAGGTCGGTGACGCACACAGGGCAGCCGGGCCCCATGATCACGCGCAACCCGGGCGGCAGGCTGGAGCGCAGGCCGAAGCGCGCAATGGCCTGCTCGTGTGTTCCGCAAACGTGCATGAGGGTGACCGGCGCGCGGTGCAGCCCCTGCACCAGGCGCGCGAGCGCAGTGGTCAACTCACGTGCGCGGCCGGGATCGCGGAACTTGAGTTCGGCCACCCCACTGCTCGCTGCGCTCACTTCTTGCTCTCCTGGGTAGCCGCCAGCTCGGCACGCAGGTCCGCCGCCAAAAGATCCTGTTCGTCCGCGGCCGCAGCCAGCTCCTCGAACAACTTGAGGGTCTCCGCCACCTCGGACTCGGGAATGCGGCGAATGGCGAAACCTACGTGGTTGAGCACGTAATCGCCAAGCGCCACCGGCTCATCCACCACGTCCAGCCGCACCTGTCGCCGCACGCCAAAGAAGTCGACCGTGGCTTCCATGCCGTCGATACCAATCACCTTGCCGGGTATGCCCAGGCACATGCCGAGGTCATAGCAGGTAGGCTGCACGCACGGCAACCACGGGCTGCGGCAGCCAGTTCCGCCTCTCCGTAGATTCGTGGCTGGTCGAGCGGCCGGATTGGCGGCGGCGAAGCCGGAGGCCGGCGGCCGGAGGGCCGGGACCGGCCACGGTTCCGGCGAAGCCGGGCGCGAAGCGCACGGGGCCGGGTGGCAGCGGACAGGTCCGAAGTCCCCGAAGGGGTGCCGTGGCCGCGGTGTTGGCACGAATCTGTGGGCCTGGTCACCAACTTCCAAAAATCGGTGCTGGCGCTGGGGCCCACAACAGGCAAGAGACGCCCGGCGAGTCTCGCTCGCCCCCGCCTTCCGCGATCGGGAAGAATGAACGCACGCGCAAGGCCCTGCAACGCAGGGTCCTTGCAGCTTGGCGGCGCCTTTCAGCGCTTGATGGAATGGGCCAGCTTGATCGCCGCAGGCAGGCCCTTCGCGTGAGCCAGTGCCTTCACGCGGGCGTGGTCGGCCGGCTTCAGCCCTCGCAGCGCGCCCAGGTACTGGCCCTGGAGCTTGCGGGCCTTCGCCAGTTCTGGACTGGCCCGGCGCCGCACGGGGCGAGCGACCGACTTGCCCGGCGACCGGCTCGGCCTTGCTGCTGATGCGGCGGGCGTGCCGAGTGCGAATGCGACCGCGCCGTTGAGTCGACGGGCGACATCCGCTTCAATAGCAGCGACCAAACTGCCGACAAAACTGCTAACCAGGGTTTCCACTTCAGGAGAGATGTTGGACATTGTCGGCGCAGTATAACTCAAGATGGGATTCTCGCTCCACTGTAGTTGCCACCCCTGTTGCGCGGAGCGAGAGAGACGATTCGACGAACTCGAGGGATTGAGTGTATCCTCCCGCTGAGTGAAACATGCCTATGCTGCGTGAGCTTGGGAAAACCGGACTGAGAATCCCCCCGATTGTTTTCGGCACCAGCGCCCTGGGAAATCTTTACCAGGCCTATTCTGACGAAACCAAGCTGGCCATCCTGCGCGAGATGGTCAGCGGCACGGACCTGCCGGTGGTGCTCGACTCCGCCGGCAAGTATGGCGCGGGTCTGGCGCTGGAAGTGATCGGCAACGGGTTGCGTGCCCTCGGCGTTCCACCTGAGCAGGTGATCATCAGCAACAAGTTGGCCTGGCTACGCACGCCTCTGCGCGGTGCTGAACCGACCTTCGAGAAAGGGGTCTGGTTTGGCCTGCAACATGACGCCGAAGCGGCGGTCAGCTACCAAGGCATCCTGCGCTGCTGGGAGCAAGGCTGCGAGTTATTGGGCGCACCCTATCGGCCGCACCTGGTTTCCGTGCACGATCCCGACGAGGTGCTCGCTGCTGCGACAAGCCCCGGCCAGCGCCAAGCCGTAATGGACGACATCGTGGGTGCCTACCGAGCCCTGCACGAGCTCCAGCGGCAGGGGCAAGTCGGGCCTATCGGCGTGGGCGCCAAGGATTGGAGGGTGGTGCGCGAGTTGGCCGATCTGGTGGAACTGGATTGGGTGATGTTGGCCTGTTCGCTTACTGTGTTCCACCATCCGCCTGAGGTGCTCGCGCTGGTTGCGTCGTTGCGCGAGCGGGGCATTGGCATCATCAATTCCGCGGTCTTTCACGCGGGCTTCCTCACCGGCGGCAAGTTCTTCGACTACCGCGAGCTTAGCCCGCAGAACCCAGCCGATCGGCCGCTGTTCGTGTGGCGTGACAAGTTCCACGCACTCTGCCGGCAGCACGAGGTCCTGCCGGCCGCTGCCTGTGTGCGCTTTGCCATGTCCCCGCCTGGGGTCGCCGCCATCGCACTCAACACCAGCCGCCCCGAGCAAGTGCAACGGAACCGAGCCCTGGCAAGCGCAGACATCCCGGTTGCCTTCTGGGCCGCGATGAAGGACGCACGGCTCATCAGTCGTGACTACCCGTATCTGGGGTAGAAGACTCGCGGTTTCACTCTTCACCGAGTCGAAGTTAATCCAGCGCACCAACAGAAAGGAACCGCCCTTCCACAATGAACTCCGGCAAGATGTTTCGCTCCAAAGACGGACACAGCTATGCCATTACCTTCGTTCTGGCCACTACCCTGTTTCTCCTCTGGGGCGTGTGCAACGGGATGATCGACGTGCTCAACAAGCACTTCCAGAACACGCTAAACGTGTCCAAGGCTCAATCTGCCCTGGTTCAGTTTTCCAATTACATGGGCTACTTCTTCATGGCGCTGCCCGCGGGCTGGTTGGCGCGGCGCTTTGGCTACAAGGGTGGCATTCTCGTGGGCCTAGCGCTGATTGCGGCTGGCGCCTTTTGGTTCATTCCTGCAACCAGCATCGGCACCTATTGGGCGTTTCTGGTTGGTCTCTTCATTCTTGCCACGGGTCTGACCTGCCTAGAGACAGTGGCCAATCCCTACACCACGGTGCTTGGTCCGCCCGAGATGGCAGCGGCGCGCATCAACATCGCCCAATCGTGCAATGGCGTTGGCTGGATCCTGGGTCCCTTGTTGGGCGGCCACTTCGTCCTTTCTGCTACCGGGCAGGCCAATCGCAGCAACGACACCCTGTACCTTCCCTACCTGCTGATCGGGATGCTTGTCCTCCTGCTTTTCTTGGCTTTCCTTTTCGCCAAGGTGCCGGATGTGGCAGCGGCCAGCGAGGATGATGGTGCGGGCGCTTCGCTAGCTTCTATCTGGAAGCGCAAGCATTTTGTCGCAGGCGTGGCCGCCCAGTTTCTCTACGTGGCGGCGCAGACCGGCATCTTCAGTTTCTTCATCAACTACGTGGTTGTCGATCTGCCGGCCATCGGACCCGCGGCGGCCGAGCTCCTGCCCAGCAACTGGACCTTCGTTCAAGATGGCGTTTATCGCATCACTGAGCGGGGTGCTTCCGCCTTGTTGGGAGGAGGCGGGTTCGGGCTGTTTCTGGCGGGGCGAATTATCGGAAGCGTGGGCCTTCGCATATGGAGGCCGCAAAGAATGCTGGCAGCCTACGCGGCACTCAACATCGTGCTTATGGCCGCGGTGATTGGCAAACTCGGATGGGTCTCAGTGGGCGCTCTGTTCGCCAGCTTCTTCTTCATGTCAATCATGTTCCCCACTATCTTCGCCTTGGGCATTCACGGGCTCGGGGTGGAGACCAAGAAGGCGTCTTCCTATATTGTCATGGCCATCGTGGGAGGCGCAGTGGTGCCCATGCTGATGGGGTTCATCGCCGACAGGCTTTCCATGCGAGTCGGGTTCGTCGTGCCGCTCATCTGCTTCGCAGGCATCGCCGCGTACGGCGCAAGTTGGCAGCGTCTCTGCGCCAAGACCCGCTGAATCTCGCCACCGGCTTACGGGTTTTCCAGCACCCGCAGCGTCCAGAAATCGTCTGCTAGGTTGCGATTCTCCAGGTAGGCGTAGGGCATGGTGAAGTAGCCCTGCAGTCCCCATGCCTTGCCCCACGAATTGCGTATGAGGAAACGCTTGGTCGCGTCGTCATAGCCCACCGCCATGACCGCATGTCCGCCGAGGACCTTCTCGCCATGTTTCGGCAGGTCTAGCTGGCCTGTCTTGGCAACGTCCTTCGATTCGAAGGCTTGGTAGACCGTGAAACCGAAGACGAAGGGATAGCCCGCAGCTAGGCAGGTCTGCATTTCCTGCAGCGTGAGGATGCGGTGATAGGATTGTACCTGGTGGGTGAGCGCCTGCTGGTAGCAAGCAGCGGGAGGCTTCACGGCAAACTTGGCAATGTTGTAGCGCCACAGCTTCTCGGTGCATACGCCCTGCTTGACCAATGTCTTGACCCCGTCTCGAATCATGGCGCCGGCGTCCTCCTTTACGGTTCCTTCCAGTGCCCGCTCGTTGTAGTAGATGAACAGGCGGCTAAGGTCCGCCACCTTCTTGCCTGCCTTTGCCTCCAGGAACTCCAGGCTGCCCACCAGCGCGTTGGCCGTGCAACTGCCCAATTGTCCCTGGTTCTCGACTGGGGAACAGGTCGGGCGCAAGTCCACCGCCGGCGGCAGGGTTGGCGGCGGCGCCGCTATTGTCGAATACAGTTGGTCGCGCTGATCTGGACGATCGGGCACCCATCCATACCAGGCATTGATCGGGTTGGGCTTCTTCATCTTCCGTGCCTTTCTCTGTGGGTTGATGGTTTCGCTTGAGTGAAGCTGCGTCATTCGTTTGCGTCGCCGCTTGCGCGCAGGGCCTCTTCGATCGCGGCCTTCAGATCGTCCTCGACGAACGGCTTCTGCAAGAAGCCGGTGGGGNNCGGGCATGGTGAGGTCGAGCAGCACGCACCCGATCTGCGCGTGACGCTCGCCAAACACGGTCAGGGCTTCCCGGCCGCTGGTCGCAGTCATCACCGGGTAGCCCAGTGCCCCGACCAGTTGTGAAACCGCCTGCAACACACGCGCATTGTCGTCCACTACCAGCACAGCGGCGTTTGCCGGTCGTGCCACGGGGACCGTCGGGGTCGGCGCGCTGGCCAGGCCGACCTCGGGGCCAGCCGCGGGTAGCAGCGCCGTCACGGTAGTGCCCTTGCCTGGCTCGCTGGTCAAGCGGATGGCCCCCTTGTGACCTCGCACGATACCCAGCACAGCGGCCATGCCCAACCCGCGCCCGGCAAACTTGGTGGAAAAGAACGGCTCGAACACGCGGCTGCGCGTGGCCTCATCCATGCCACAGCCGGTATCGGTCACGGTCAGCTCGACATAGGTTCCTTCCGCCACGTCACTATGGGCCACAAAGTCGCGCAAGTCGCCGCGCTCGATCGGACGTTTGCTCAGGCAAAGCGTGATCACCCCCTCGTGGTCGCCGATTGCCTCTGAGGCATTGGTGATGAGGTTCATCACCACCTGTCGGATCTGGGTGGGATCACCCAAGATCATGGGCACATCGTCGGCGAAACGGAAGAGCAGGCGCACCTTGGCCGCCACCGAGACCTCCAGAATGCGGGAGATCTCTTCGACGATGTGTTTGGGCGCGATCGGCTCGCTCACGAAGCCGCCGCGTCCCGAATAGGCCAACAGCTGCCGGCACAAATCGGCGGCTCGGCAGGCGATGGTGCGAATCTCGCCCAGCGGTTCTCGCGATGGGGCAGACGCGGGCAGATCCTTGAGCGCCAGCTCGGTGTTGCCCAGCACTGCGGTGAGCAGGTTGTTGAAATCGTGGGCGACACCGCCAGCCAGCAAACCCAGGCTCTCCAGTTTCTGGATCTGCTGCATCTGCGCCTCAAGCTGGCGGCGCTCTTCGTCGGCCTGCTTCTGCTCGGTGATGTCGATGCCCATCGACTGCTTGGAAATGGTTCCGTCAGCGCGGCGGATCGGTGTACTGACCACGTCGTACCAGCGGTAATCTTTCGGGCTTTGCATCTGCCAGCGCACAGTCTCGCCCCGCTGCACCCGATCGCTCGCACACCAAGGACACGGCTCATCCAAGTCGTACAGGGCCTGGTAGCAAGCTTCTCCGGTGGCATCCCGGCCCGTACGCGCGATCAAATTGGCGTTCATGAACTCGATCTTGTGGTCGCGCGAACAGATGTAGATGAACCCATCGAAGGCTTCCACCAGGGCGCGGTAGCGGGATTCGCTGTCGCGCAATGCCTCCTCGGCTCGTTTGCGCGCGCTGATGTCGCGCATGGCTGCCAGAACCACGGGCCGCCCGTCAATCACCTCCGAGCGCAGCGCCACTTCGGTCCAGAACAGGGAAGCATCATCGAGGTGCCGGCTCAACCACTCGAAGGTCGCGGGACCTTCACTAGGGGCGCGGCGAATTCGATCCACTGCCAACGAGGTCAGATAGGGAGGCACGCCGGCGGCGGCCCGGCCCGGATCGCCGGCCAGCAAATCGGCTCGGGTGGTGCGATACAGGCGCGCCGTGCTTTGGTTGACGTCAAGAGTCTGGCCGGTACGGGCGTCGTGCACCGTGATGGCGTCGCTCACAGCGTGAAAGAGAGTCTGGTAGTTGCCCTCGGCGCGCATGCGGCGCGCGCCCAGCCAGGCACCGATGACCACGAGGAACGCGAAGATCACATACTCCTCGAGATACATGCTGCGAATCCGACCCGCGTCAAGCAGGGTGTCGTTGGCAAAAGTCACGACCGCGAAGCCCACCAGCCCCAGCAGGCGCCATCCCCGGCTCCGATCTCCCCGCCGCAGCAGCCGCTGACCACACAGGGCACAGAACCCGATGGTCACCAAATCGGTCGCGTAGATCAGGTACGCGACCGGCGAGACCTTGCCCGCGAACGAGGCAAGCTGTTCCCCCCAGGGAGTCTCGTGATGGACCAACCCGCTGATCTCCGTGTACAGGAGCCCGTGATCCGAAACCAGGTCGGCAATGCCGAGTATGACGTAGGCGGCGGACAGAGCGACCAGGAAGCGCTTGGGCCGCAAGTCAGAATAGAGGCCCACGAACCAGGGCAGCACCACCATGATCGAGTGCGAAAGAGCGGTCTGCCACTTGCACGCGTACAGGAACGCAGCTACATCGACCGCGCGGTACCCCGCCAAGCAGGCCAGGGCGTAGCCAGCGCCGAGCAGGCACAGGATGCCGAACAGGGCCTTGAGCGGATCCTTGCGCCGGCCGGTCAGCGAGAGCGCGTAGGTCAGGCCAGCGTTGCAGAAGACCCCCGCGATCGCGATGAGCAGAATGGTCAGCGGACTCGGCATAGTGCCTTCCCAGCGGAACATGAGACTGACCGTGACCTGAGCTCTGACCTGAACGCTCCCAGTGGAAAAAGCCACATGGCGGCACCCCCGAGGCCCCATGGTACTCGCATTGCAGCCGCGCCGCACCCCCCACCACAATTGGGGCCAGCACCCGCAAGCTAGGACTGTCGCTCGGCGACCGGGCCTGCCTGGCCCTGGCCAAGCGGCTGCGCGTTCCCGCCTACACCGCCGACCGCGCCTGGGCCGCAGTCCAGGTTCCTGGCATTGTCGTGCGAACCGTCAGGTAGGCTACTTCACCATATTGTAGATCTCGCTGGCGGCGAGAACGAAGGAGCCAACCCCGTAGTCGTGGGTCTCGGTGGCCGCGGCGGCAGCGGGCGCGCTTCCAGTTGCTTGAATGTAGCCAACCAGGCCCTGCGCATTCACACATTTCGTCATGCCGTTCCAAGCTGCAACCACCACCGGCTGATAGGTTGCCTTGTCAAGCAATCCCTGGTTGATGCCCCAAGCGATGGCATAGGTCATCAGGCCTGTGCCGCTGACCTCCGGGTTGTTGTAGGTGGTTGGATGCGTGAGATCCGAGTGCCATGTGCCGTCCGTTTGCTGGTAGGGCTTGACCGCAGCGGCCATGGTCTTCAGCAAGGTGACGTAGGAATTGTAGTTAGCATCAGTGGTGGGAAGGTATTGCAGGACTCTCACGATGCCACCCATGACCCATCCGTTGCCGCGCGACCAATAGGTAGTCTTGTTGACGTACGACGAATCACGCCAGAACAGCCCCGTGGCCTTGTCAAAGAGGCCGTTCTGCGTGGCGGTCCACTCTGTGTCCAACAGACTGTAGTACGACGCATCGCCGGTGATCTTACCCAATCGGACAACACCTCCAGGCGCCATAAACAGGGCATCACACCACCACCAGTCGTCAGTATTCTGAGCAATCCCCGGTTTCGGGCTTGCCTTCACCAGGTCGATGCTGGTCTTCGTGCTCGCATAAGTGGTCGCACCAGCGCTGGGATTCGCAAGGTAAATGTCTTCGTAAACCTGTCCAGCACACTGGTTGTCCGCACTCCGCGTGGGGGACTGAAGCAATGTCCATTTGTTCTTTGTCCCCCAGTTGGTTGCATCCGTTAAATAGGTTTGATCGTTGGTGGCCAAGTAGGCGGCCATCACGCCGATGTAGAAGGTG
>PMJE01000050.1 GCA_003157315.1 Myxococcales bacterium
GTCGTGCAGCGCAGGACCATCTCGAGTGTCTTCCGCGCTGTCTTGGGCGTCGGCCCCATCGCGCGAACCCGCGGCATTGGCTGCATCTCCCACATCGCCGCCCCCTTCCCCATCTGACGTATCACGCAGGGAAAGCGTATCCATGGTACCCGCCTCTCGGAGATNNCAGGGCTCCGTGCCTGGTCGATTTGAGTCTCGGCCGTGTCGGCTGTACGGGAATCGCCCACGCGGTTTGCCTCACGGGCATCCTCGCTGGCGCCTCTCCCCGCCTCTTCCGCCGCATCACGTACGCCTTGCGATTTGGTCGACGAACACGCGGCGGCCAGCACGATGACAGCACATGTGGGTGCCCAATGCCTAAAGGTGCACATTTGAGCCAGTTCATCGGTACTGGAAAGCCAATCCTTTAGTCACCGTTTGGCCTTAATGGATTCGCCGCTTGAGTCGAAGAGGGCTCTGAAGCCGATTTCATAGGCACCACGCGGCGGGAGACGAGACGGAAGTCCCCGTCGTGCCAGGATGCAGCGCAGACGTGTCCTGGAGACTTCCGTCTCGAGCCCAAGGAGGTACGTCATGTTCGGAAACCGAAGATTCAAGCACGTTGGAATTGCATTGCTTCTGGGTGGGGCATGCGCATGCAGTCAGCAGAAGGCCAAAGGAATAGATTTCGATTCCGCTGGGTTCGACGGGTTCGACGAAACCCACTTCGACCTGCTCGCCAGTGACTGCAGCTACAGCTCGGGAGACATGACCCTCACGGTGGCGGCAGGCGAAACCGCCTATGTATTCAAACGATCAGCAGACGGCAAGACCGTGGCAAACGCCAACATCGTAGGTGCGGAATGTACGGTCGGCTCCACCAACAAGATCTTCATCAACGGCGGAACCGGCGACCAGAAGGTCATCATCGACTTCTACTACGGCACGTTCAACCTGGCTACCACGGCGATTCCCAACATCCAAGTCAACCTCGGTGCCGGCACTGGTGACGCAGTCAAGATCCGCGGCACCACGGGCGCCGACCTCGTCACCCTGGGGACCAATGCGGCAAACAGCACGTCGTATTTCGCCTTAGGCACGGTTGGCGGCACAGCGCGGACCATGGCCGACATCAGCATGCTCGGCGTGGAAAGCGTCGTGGTCAGCACCGGCGCGGGCAACGACACCATCACCGGCCAGGGCGGCGCGGCTGTCGGCAGCACGACCACCACAACCGTGGGTCCCCTCGACGGGAGCATCAGCCTGACGATCTACGGCGGTGACGGCAACGACACCATCACCAGCGGTGGCCTATCGTCGGGGGGGGCACACAATGCACTCTGGGGCGGTACGGGCGACGACTATTTCGTGCAGCAGGCACTGCTTGCCGCAGACTCGATCTTCGGCGGCGCCGGCACTGACACGGTCGACTACAGCGGCAGGACCAGTGCCGTGCGTGTCACGCTGGGCGGGACCACGGCCGCGACTGCAGCGACCGGCTCATTCACCTGCGCAGCAACGGCGAACATCACTGACAATGACAGCTTCACGATTGCTGCCGACGCGACCCACTCCGAGACGTTTGCCTATAACAAGACCGGCGCCGGGGCACACGCCGCGGGTTCAGTCACCTGCCCGGCACAGAGTGCATTCGTCGACAATGATTACTTCACCATCAGCGACGGAACCCACGCGAAGATCTTCTACTACCAGAAGACAGGAGCCGCTACCGGGCAGATTGACTGCGTCGCCCCAAGTTTGCTGGTGGACAACGACTGGTTCGTGTTGCACGACGGAACCAATGACGTTGCCTTCGAGTACGACGTCTCTGGTACCGCAATCGCTTTGCACGGCGGACATTTGATCCACATCAGTGGCTTGGTCGCCGCCGGGACAGCGGCTGATGTGGCCACTGCCACCTACAATGCCATCAACGGGCTTCACGGCGCCAGCACTTTGACTATTTCTGCCGCTGCTCCCACGGACGCGCACATCTATCTCACCAACGACACGATCGGCACAGCAGGGAACATCAATATCGATAAGACCGTAGCGGAGTCCACCTTCACGGTCAGCGGCATGTCGGGCGGGGCGGCCTTCTCGACGATCGCAGGCGACGTAGGCGGAGTTCCCATCAACATCAACGTAAACAGCCATGTCACGATGACGGCGGTCCAAGTGGCTGCGGCGACCTTCGCCGCTATCAGCGGCGCGCACGGCGTCGGCTTCACCGTCACCGCCACAAACCCGGGAGGCACCGCGATAATCCCGCTGCGGAACGATGCTACTGGCACGTTGGGCAACGTTGCCATCGACACCACCGCCATGGCGGCAGTCGGCTTCAGCAAAGTTGGCATGGCGAATGGGGCGGCGTCTTTCGTGGAAAGCGCGGGCAACCTAGCTGCCAACGGTGGCGGAGGCGCAATCATCATTCCCGTCAGCGCGGTGACGACTGCCAGCGCGGTGTGTGGGCTGACCTACAGCGCCATCTCCGGCGCTCACGATGCCACCGCGTTCGCGGTCACGGCCACAAACCCAGCCGGCGCCATCATTATTCCGCTGGTCAACGACACGCCCGGGGTGGCCGGCAACCAAGCCATTACCCGCTCAGCTGGAGTCAGCTTTACCGTGGTTGGCATGCACAACGCCACTGCCGCGATAGCCAATGACGATGGCGACATTGCCTCTGCCGAGGGTGACAGCATCGATGCGAACGTGGAAAACGTCATTGGCAGCAACTGCTCCACAGTCGGTGACATCATCGACGCTTCACAATCGGACACCGTGCACGTTCTCCAGGGCATGGATGGCCCTGACACCTTGATCGGTGGCAATCTCGGACACGCAAACTACCTCTACGGGGGCAAGGGAAACGACACACTGATTGGCGGCGGGGTCGCGGACTTCCTTGTGGGTGGCGACGGCGACGACGTACTGCAAGGCGGGCTGGGCAACGACAGCATCAATGGCGGCGGCATCAACTGCTTTGCGGCGGCTTCCGCAAGTGCGCCGTACGTGCCATTCGTCAATACGACAACTTGTAGCACAACCGTTGCGACGGCATCCACCACCGCTGGCTCCGATACTATCGACTATAGCGATCGCACAGTTGGGACGCAGGCACTGTGGGTGGATCTGACCAACCTGACGGACTGCTCAGTCCACAAGATGGGGGAAATCAGCATTTCCGAGTGTGACGTCATCGTGACTAGCGGCTCGCCCGCAGTGGCCAGCGTAAAGAACATTCGTGGTGGCGCTGGCGATGACCACCTGGCCGGTGATGCTCGCGACAACATTATCTGGGGCGGCGCTGGCATAGACCACATCTTTGGTGGACTTGGCAACGACGCACTCTACGGTGAGGCCGGCAACGACGTCATTTGCGGCATGGACTGCACCAACACCGCGCTGACCACCGCCCAGATTGCAGCCGGCGTGACCGACAATGACTACATCGTCGGCGGCCCTGGGACGAATACGCTGGACGGCGACGATGGCCTCGACACCATGGACTCATCTCAGGGTACAAACGACTTGGTAGATTGTGGTTTGGGGGATGGTGACATTAGCCTGCCGAGTGGCACCGAATTGGTGGCCCCGGCCAGCTGCGAACTCTAGCCTGGCAACCTAGCCAGACTCACAGGCGCCAGTCGCAGCAATGCGGCTGGCGTTTTGCTATTTCCCGACGGCGAGAAAGCAAAACCTTGACTTCACGGGCTCTTGCCCGCATCACTACTGCTCGTAGCTACTAACCAACCTCGAAGTGGTCGTCTCGGATCGTTGCGCGTAAGGGCAGGCTCGGATGGCGTCTCTCGGGGAACACCGAGAGAAAAATGAATACCATCAGCTCCTTTGCACAGCTCGACATCATCGATCCCATTCGCCGCGCGCTTGCTAGCGAGGGCTACAGCGTGCCCACGCCTATCCAGGCGCAGGCCATTCCGCTTCTGCTTGCCGGTCGCGATCTGCTCGGCTGCGCGCAGACTGGCACCGGCAAGACCGCGGCTTTCGCCATCCCCATCCTGACCCGCCTGGCTGGCTCTGCACGGCGCGAAGGCCTGCGCGGACCACGCGTTCTGGTGCTCGCGCCCACGCGCGAGCTGGCCTCCCAGATCGGGGAAAGTTTCGCCACCTATGGCCGCAATCTTCGCTTCCGCCATGTGGTGGTGTTCGGCGGGGTTGGGCAGAAGCCGCAAGTGGATGGCATCCGGCGCGGGGCCGAAATCTTGGTGGCCACTCCCGGTCGCCTGCTCGATCTGATGCAGCAGGGACATGTGCGGCTGGATGCTATCGAGGCGCTGGTGCTGGACGAGGGGGATCGCATGCTGGACATGGGTTTCATCCAGCCCATCCGTCGCATCGTGGCCGCGGTGCCGCGGCAGCGGCAAACCATGTTGTTCTCGGCCACCCTGCCGCCCGACATCGTCGCGTTGGCCAGCGGGATGCTACGCAATCCGGTCACGGTTTCGGTCACGCCCACCGCCAGCACCGCGGAGAAGGTCAGCCAGTGGGTGCTGCACGTGCAATCGAACGACAAGCGCAACCTGCTGGCCGAGGTGCTGCGCGATCGGGCTATGGCCCGCGTGTTGGTTTTCACCCGCACCAAGCACGGCGCCAACCGTGTCGCCGAGCACCTGAACCGCGGCCGCGTGTGCACGGCCGAGGCCATCCACGGCAACAAGAGCCAGTCGGCGCGTGAGCGCGCCTTGGCCGGCTTCAAGAGGGGCAACGTGCGCGTGCTGGTGGCCACCGACATCGCGTCACGCGGGATCGACGTGGACGGGATCACTCACGTGATCAACTTCGAGATTCCCAACCAGCCGGAGAACTACGTGCACCGGATCGGC
>PMJE01000322.1:0-819 GCA_003157315.1 Myxococcales bacterium
TCCACCAAACCGGGTCAAGCCCAGAGAGATCTCCAGAAGCGTTTGACTCTCCATGGGGTATATCCCATACTGATACATGCGATGCCAACGGTATTCGAGGGCGACTTTGAATGGGACTCAGCCAAAGCTGCATCGAATCTCATGAAGCACGGCGTGTCGTTCCCTGAAGCCGCGACGGTCTTTGCTGATCCGTACGCGGTCTATCTTGATGACGGGTCAGGAATTTGGCCGGCTGGTGGTCATTGGGACATCGCTGCGTGAACGCTTGTCGTACGTCGTTCACGTCGAACGTGGTGAACGTGGTGAACGTGACCGGATCGTCAGTGCTCGTCCAGCCACCAGGGGCGAAAGGGAAGTCTATGAAACTGGAGGATATTCATGAACCACGCAAGCAAACGAAAGATTGAACAGCAAGAGGAGCCTGTTCGGGTTCTCGGTCGAGGTTTGCGCGCCCAACGCGGGGTGCATCTAACCCTCCGAACTCTCCGCGAGGCGGCAGGAAAGACGCAGGTTGATGTCACCGGTGTGTCTCAGATGGACCAGGCCGACGTCTCCCGGCTTGAGGGCCGGGAAAGTTTCGACNNCGACGATTGCCAGGTTTCCACCCTACAGCGATATCTTTCTGCCATCGGAGGACGGCTGGAACTTGTCGCGACCTTTGGAGACAAGAAAATCGTTGTCACCGGCGTACACGCGGGCCCTTCTGGGCGGTCGGCGGCTAACAAGCCGTTGAAGCGGACGATCGGCCGCAGACGGCCGCCCGCAGCTTAACGGCAAATCGTTGACAAGCGAAGCTGAAATTCGATGCGAAGCATATGC
>PMJE01000322.1:885-9600 GCA_003157315.1 Myxococcales bacterium
GTGGAGAAGAAGGTTGCTCATGATTCGTTGACCGAGCTGCACGTGGTTTCGAGCATGCACGCGCGGAAGGAAATGATGGCCGAGCTGGCGGACGCCTTCATCGCCATGCCCGGCGGACTTGGTACTCTTGAGGAGTTCTTTGAGATGTGGACTTGGGCACAACTTGGTCTCCATCAGAAGCCTTTGGGCTTCCTTGGTGCCAAGGATTTCTTCGCGCCGCTACTCCAATTCCTAGACCTACTCGTGTCTCAGCGGTTTCTCCGGGCCGAACATCGGCAGATGGCGTTTCTGGAGCAGGACCCGGTCTTGTTGCTCCAACTTCTTGAGCGCCACAAGGCCACGAGCGTTCCGAAGTGGATCGATCGAGGAGAGGTTTGAGGCGCCCATCGAGGAAAGCTGCCGATAAACCTGCCGGTCGCGCCGCAGTGGCAACGCAGTATCATCGAGGCGCCGGGAACGTGCGGCGGGCCCGCAGGTTATCGGCAGATCGTTGGGCGGACGCAGGGAGGTACGGGCACCGAGCCGCGAGGCGGGTACTCTGACACCCACGCCGAGCCCCGAGGCCATCGCATGAACCTGACCGATTCACTTTGTGCCCACGAGAACCCGGTCGTCGCCTACCGGGCCCGGCGGCTGCTCGCCCGGGAGTCGGAGAGTTCACGGGCCTTGGGCAAGTTGCGCCGGGCGATTGGCTCGTCGGAGATGGCGAAGCGCCTCCTACTGGCCCTGAACGGCGAGCGCTTCAATAGATTCGCGGGAGTTGCATCGACTTGTTGCGCCGCCCATCTGGAGACAGGTTGTCCGTGATCGCAGGGGAATAGGACGAAGACTAGTACGCGAATCGCCGCACCGACACGTTCATCACCAGTCCCAGCGCCAACATGACGGTGAGTGCGCTTGATCCACCGTAGCTCAGCAAAGGTAGGGTGACGCCGACGACTGGCAGAAGCCCGGTCACCATGCCGATGTTGACGACCACTTGCCACGAGAGCATGGCTGCCACGCCTACGCAGACGGTAATGCCGAATCGATCGCGGGCTTCGCGTCCGATCTTGATCACCCACAGCGCCAAGAAGGCGTAGGCAAGCAGCACCACTAGGCAGCCGAGGAATCCCCATTCCTCGGCCCACACGGCAAAGGGAAAGTCCGTCCACAGTGCCGGCAGCGAGCGCAGCCGGATTTGTGTGCCCTGCAGGAATCCCTTGCCGATGATCCGTCCCGAGCCCACGGCATTCATCGCTTGGCGCGGTTGCCACGCGGTGGCCGGGTCGACCGCTGGGTTGATGAAGGCCAGGATGCGGTTGCGCTGATAGTCGTGCAGGGCGTATTCCCACAAGGGGGTGGCGGCCAACGCCACCACCAAGGCGATGCCGGCCATGGTCTTCAGGCGGAGGCGCGCGGTCAGCATGACCGTGGCGAAGATGAGCGCGAGGATGAGAGCGGTGCCCAGGTCGGGCTGCGCGGCGATGAGCAGGAAGGGTAGGCCGGCGAGGAGGATGGGCACCAGGATGTGGCGTAGGGTCCGCCCGTCGAGCGCAGGGGTCTCGTGCACGTACTTGGCCAAAGCGATGATGGTCAGGACCTTCATCAGCTCGGATGGCTGCAGGTGAAAGGCGCCCAGGTCGAACCAGCGCCGCGAGCCGCCCACCATCTTTCCATGAATGAGCACAGTCACCAGCAGCGCGATACCGAAACCGTAGAGCAGGTAGCCCATGCGCGCAATCACCCGGTAGTCGAAACTGGCCACGCCCAAAAACAGCAGACCGCCAACCGCGGCCCAAGAGAGCTGCTGCGCGAATAGGTGAAACTGGCGCTCGCGCACGGCGCTCCACAAGTTGAGCAGCCCGAGCGAGATGCACACCAGCGTGGCCACGGTCAGCATCCAGTCGAAGCGGAAGCGCAGTTTGCGCCAGGAGACGACCCGTGCCACTAGTTGTCCTCCTTGTGGGCCGAGCCAGACGGAAGAGCAGGCTGGCTTTTCCCAGGTGGGTTGGGCGAGCTCGGGACAAGCGGAGGATCGGGCGGCGACTCGCTGATGGTAGACGGCAGGCGAGCCTCTCCCCGGCCGAGACCATTTCCTGGGTGGCGCGCCAGACGGGGCGGCGACCGATCTTCAGGTGGCACGACGCTCTCGAAGTAGTTGTCCACGATTTCCATGGCCACCGGCGCCGCCACCGCGCCGCCGTGTCCGCCGTGCTCGACGAAGACGGCAAAGGAGATGCGCGGCTTGGCGGCCGGGGCATAGCCCACGAACCAGGCATGGTCGACGCGCTCGTAGGGCAGGGGAGGATCGTCTTTGCCGACCCGCCCGCCCCGGTAGACCTGCGCGGTTCCGGTCTTGCCGGCCACTTCGATGTGGTGTGAGCGCGCCTTGTAGGCGGTTCCCTTGGAATCGTTGACGACACCGTACAGCCCGCTGCGGATGATGGCCAGCGATTCGGCGGAGACGGCCAAGTCCCGGCGCACACGCGGGGGAAACTCCTCAACCACCTTACCGTCCGGCGATTCCACGCGTTCCACAATTTGTGGCAGCCACAGCTTGCCGCCGTTGGCGATGGCTGCGTAGGCAAGCGCCATCTGCAGCGCAGTGACGCGCGTGTCGCCCTCGCCAATGGCGGTATTGAGGGCGTGTCCAATCATGAAGCCTTCGCTCTTGCCGCCGCGGCTGTCCTGGGCTCTGTGCCATTCCTCGGTGGGAACGAAGCCGGCCTGCTCGGCGTTGAGTCCCAGGCCCGAGGGTGCACCGAGCCCGAACTCGTTGGCAAACTTGGCCATGCGATTCATCATGCCCGGCCGCGCGCCCAGGTCGTAGAAGAAGACGTTGCAGCTTTGCACGATGGCATCGTGCAGGTTGACCGTCTTGTGCACCTTGGAGCAGCGGAAACGGCGCCGGCCCACCTGGATGTAGCCAACACAGCGCACCTTGTCCTCGAGGGTGACCAGCTTTTCCTCCAATGCAGTGGCGGCGGTGACAACCTTGAAAGTTGAGCCGGGGTTGTAGGTGTCGGACAGGGCCTTGTCACGGAATGGGCGCAATCGATCGCTCAGGATGCGCGATACCGCTTCCGGGGAGAGGCCGCGCGACATCAAGTTGGGGTCGAAGCTGGGCTTGGACGCCAGCGCCAGGATGCGGCCAGTTTCCACGTCGAGAACTACCGCCGCCGCGGCCTGCGAGCCGCGCAAGGCGCGTTCGACGATGCGCTGCAAGTCCATGTCCAAGGTCAAGACCAGGTTGTTGCCGGGAACCGCCGGTTGACTTATCGGTCCCTCCACCAGATCGGCGATGCGCACGTCGGTGCGGCGCAGACCGCGCCGGTTGACCACCATCCGTTCGAATCCCTTCTGGCCGCGCAGGTAGGGCTCCCACTGGTGTTCGATGCCCGTGCGCCCCACGGAGTCACCCGATCGGTAGCCCTCGTCCTTGCGCGTGCGCAGCTCCTCGGCCGAGACCTCGTTCATGTAGCCGATGGCGTGGCTGGCCAGCATGCCAAAGGGGTAGTGACGTCGCTGCATTGCCACCACCTTGATGCCGGGCTTGTCGAGCGCGGTTTCGAGCTGGGCCATCACGTCGCGCTTGANNCGGCACGCCTTCCACATCGGGACCGAGGATCTCGCGCAAGCGCAGGTAGGATTCGTGGGTGAGCTGGGAGGGCAGCACCTGAACATCGTAGGAAGGAACCATGGTGGCCAACACGCGGCCCTTGTGGTCGCGGATCTGACCGCGAACTGCAGGAAGCACCACGGTGCGCACGATGCTGTCGGCCGTCGTGCGGTAGTAGCTGTCGCCTTCGACGATCTGAAGGTAGAAAAGCCGCGCGGCCAGGCCCAAGAACAGCAGGGCCACCAAGCCGGACAGGTAGCGGGCCCGGTGTCTGATTTCGGGGAGTTCGGCGTCTTGCCCGGCGATATCCATGGCTGGGGATTAGCGCGGTGGCAGTCCTGGCCCCAGCGCACGCGCACGTCGGCGCGACAGCCCGACCCGCANNAGGCGGCCGTCGAGGCGCCCGAGTAGCCAGAGCACGGGCGGTCCAAATACAGCCGTGAGCAGGGCTTCAAGTGGCGCCAAACGGAGACCACCGTAGCCGGTTTCTGGGCTGACCTGGGCGCGTACCACGACGATAAGCACGGCGGAAAGCAGGCTGGCCACGAAGGCCGCCGCTGCCTTGAGTACCACGCCTCGCACTGCCAGGCGCGAAGCCAAAACCCGGGCAAACAGCGCCATCACCAGAAACACGAAGGCGTGGACTCCGCGTGGCGCCCCGGACACCAGGTCGAAGAGATAGCCGAGCGAGAGTCCCACCAGTGCGGCCGAGCCCGGCGTCCATTTGAGCGGCGACAGACCGATGTAGAGAACGGTGAGCAGGCCCAGGGTCGGGGTCACCAGGTGCACCGGTGCGAACTCCATGACCGTGGACTGCAGCAAGAGCAGCAGCAGGCCGACGATCAGGGTGGCGAGGGAGCGCATTAGCGATACACCCCCAATCCGTGGCTAGGGACAAGCGGTTTGTGTGTACCTGCTTCTGGGTCCGTGGGCGGGGCGGGCGCCACCACGACCAGCACCTCGGAGAGTCGTGCGAAGTCCACGTCGGGCGAAACCTCCAGTTCCTGCGACAGCCCGGCCGAGTTGCGGGTTACTTTGCTGACCTTGCCCACCGGAAGATCGCGTGGAAAACCGGCCAGGCCGCTGGTGACCACCAGGTCGCCCTCCTTGGCCTGCTCGCCTTGCATCAGGTATTCGATGGCGCAGCGGTAGCCATTCTCGCCCGGCTTGCCGCGCAGAATGCCGCGACCGCCACTGCGTGGCAGCACCACGTCGATGGCCGAGCGGGGATCCACCGAAAGCAGAATGTCCGAGGTGTCGCCTGCGACGCGGTTGATCCGACCCACCACACCGTCGGGCGTGATGATCGGCATGCCACGGCTGACCAGGCCTTCCCCGCGGTCGAGCTGGATGCGCGCCACGCGGAAGTAGGGCGAGACGTCGATGGCGATGACCCGCGCGACCAGGGTTTCCGCGGTGACCGCGTTGCGCAGGCCGAGCAGCCGCTGGAAGCGCACGCTCTCAGCGGCGCCGCGCCTGGCTTCGAGCAGCTCGGCGCGCAGACGGCCGTTTTCGTCGCGCAAGGCTTCGGCCTCGGCGCGCACGTGCACGAGATCGACGTACTGGCCGGCGGCGTGACCGATGCTGCGGGCCNNGGCGTGACCAGGGCCAGGATGCCGCGATCCACGGGCGACAGGTACTCAGGCGACTTGGCGCTCTGGCGTAGCAGGAACAGGGCGGCGAGAAAGGCCGCCATGATGATCACCGCCTCGCGGATTTTCTGTCGGTGCCCCGACGGGAGCATTCCTGCGTTCACAGCGATTGCAATCTAGGGCGGGGAGACCCGACGATCCACTCGAAACGCCACGCGAGACGGAAAACTACTGCAGGGCAACTTCCTTGAGCAGGGCCAGCTCGTCGAGCGCGCGGCCAGTTCCCAGCACGACGGCGCACTCGGGCGAGTCGGACACCATGACCGGCAACCCGGTTTCTTCCCGTAGCAGCACGTCCAGATTGCGCAAGAGTGAACCGCCGCCCGTGAGCACGATGCCGCGGTCCACGATGTCGGCGGCCAGCTCGGGCGGGGTGCGCTCCAGCACCGAGCGTATGGCCTCCACGATAGCGCCCACCGGCTCGGACAGGGCATCGCGGATTTCGTCGCTGGTGACCACGATGGTCTTGGGCACGCCGGCGATGAGGTCGCGGCCCTTGATCTCCATGGACTCGATCTCGTCCAGCCGATACGCGTTGCCAATCTGCTTCTTGACCAACTCAGCGGTGCGCTCACCGATTAGCAGGTTGTATTTGCGCCGGATGTAGGCCACCACGGCTTCGTCCATCTTGTCGCCCGCCACGCGGATAGACCGGGCCGCGACGATGCCGGAGAGTGAGATCACCGCCACCTCGGTGGTGNNGTCGACGATCATGTTGCCCGACGGTTCGGTGACGGGCAGGCCGGCGCCGATAGCGGCGGCCATCGGCTCTTCGATCAGGTACACCTCGCGCGCACCGGCGGCCAGGGCCGAGTCGCGTACGGCGCGCTTTTCGACCTCGGTGATGCCCGAGGGCACGCCGATGATGATGCGCGGCTTGACCAGGGTCTGCCGGTTGTGTACTTTCTGGATGAAGTAGCGCAACATCGCCTCGGCCACCTCGAAGTCGGCGATGACCCCGTCCTTCATGGGCCGCACGGCTGCGATGTTTCCCGGCGTGCGCCCCAGCATCTCTTTGGCTTGCTTGCCCACGGCCAAGACCCTCTTGGTGCCGTTGCCGGTTCGCTGAACCGCCACCACCGACGGCTCGTTCGAAACGATTCCCTTGCCTCGTACGAACGTCAGCGTGGTCGCCGTGCCAAGATCAATGGCAAGATCGTTCGAGAAGAGCCCGTAGACCCAGTCGAGGAGCATTCGGTTGTGCCGTGTGTGGGTGGCCCACTTGCCGATACAACGCGCAGAGCCGGGCCACCAGAGTAGGGGTATTATCACACAGCCGCGCGATAAGCCAACCACGGTTTGCGTTGCTTGAGGTCGGACCATGGGGCCGGGGGTGGCGGACAGGGTGCCCGAGGCTTCGTCAGGATGGGACTCAGCGTTTCGTGACCCGGCGCGGTCTGGCCAAACGACGGCCAGCGAGTCGGGTCGGGCAAGGAAGAGATCGTCAGTCGTCGTCACCATGGCCAAGCCACGGCGGACCCAGATCTTTCGATGCTCTGATGGAGGTGTTAGGGTGAAGATGCCACGCGGCAAGAAGAGAATCGGGCTTCCTCCTACCGCCCGCAAGGAATGCGGCGCAGGTACGTGGAGCCGCCAGCTCGGTTGCCATGTGCCTAGATGAAAGCTCGGAGCGCGCCGCCCGATTGGGATTTGATCTAAGTTATGCAGTTTATAAGAACGTTGTAAACTGGCGATAACTTGCTATAACCAAACGCGTGGACCCAGTCCGAAACCCATATGCCCCCGGAGCCGGAACCCCTCCGCCCGAGTTGGCCGGACGTGACGGCTTGCTCGAGACCGTGCGGGTCGCTCTCGAACGGGTGCAAATTGGCCGGCCAACCAAGAGTATCTTGATGGTTGGGCTGCGCGGTGTTGGCAAGACGGTGCTTCTCGATCGCATGCGAGAGAACGCCGAAGCTGTGGGGATCCACACCCTACGCGTCGAGGCCCCGGAGAGTCGATCCTTGCCCGCCATCCTGGCGCCTGAGCTGAGACAAGCGCTCTTGCGGCTGTCGAGGAACGCAAAAGCAAAGGCTTTCGCGCAGCGCGCGCTTCGTGGCCTCGCAGGCTTCGCCAAGGCGCTCAAAGTGAAGTTTGCAGACATCGAGGTGGGCCTCGACTTCGACCCCGAGCCCGGCCTGGCAGACGACGGCAATCTAGAACACGATCTGCAAGCACTGCTGGAAGCCGCTGGCGAGGCCGCCAAGAAGGCCGGCACGGCCTTGGTGATGTTTGTGGACGAGCTGCAATACGTTGGGGAGGCGGAGCTTGCTGCGCTGATCACGGCTCTGCACAGGATGGCTCAGCGCCAGGTCCCGGTCGTACTCGTCGGTGCCGGTTTGCCACAGCTCCGCGGGCAGATGGGGAGCGCCAAGTCCTACGCAGAGCGGATGTTCGACTTTCCGGAGGTTGGTCCTCTCTCTCCGGAAGCCGCGCGGAGCGCGATAGCCAAGCCCGCGAAGGAACAGGGGGTGAAAGTAAACGACGATGCGCTCACGCACATCGTGAACCTGACCCGAGGATATCCCTACTTCCTGCAAGAGTGGGGCAAGCACGCGTGGGACACCGCCCAAGAGTCCCCCATCACGCGGCGAGATGTGGAACGTTGTTCGATATCGGCGATCGCCGCGCTCGATGAAAGCTTCTTCCGTGTGCGTTTCGACCGCTTGACTCCCCTCGAAAAGCGCTACCTACGCGCCATGGCCGAACTGGGTGCGGGCCCCCATCGCTCTGGGGACATCGCCGAGGAACTGAAACGCAAGGTCACGGCCCTGGCCCCAACCAGGAACCAGCTCATTCTGAAGGGAATGATCTGGAGCCCGAGCCACGGTGACACTGCCTTCACGGTGCCGCTGTTCAACGAGTTCATGCACCGGATCATGCCGGGCAACGATTGGAAGGAATAGGCACTGGACCTTCGCCAGCGACCCACCGGAAGTGCTGCGGGGCCCCGCCGCACCGTCACCGTCTCCCGGAATTCCAGCTGGGCACGCATGGGGGTGCGCTTTCCGCCGCAGCCGTGCTAGATTGCCGCACCTTTTGGCCACATATGGCCAAGCGAAACGGAGGCTTTTCTAAATGCTCGAGCAGATGCGTCAACAATCCCGATCGCTGCTCATCTATCTGTTGTTCTCGATCGTGATTGTTGTGTTTATTGTCAACTTCGGTCCGCAGTCCATCGGCGGGTGCGGCATGCGAATGCCAAACCGGGTGACCGAAAGCGCCGCCCGGGTGGATGGCCGCACGCTCACCCTCAAGGATTGGACCTACGCCTACACCATGCTCAACGCCGGGTCGATTTCCCCGCAGCAGGCCAAGGAGATCCGCCTGAAGGAAACCATCATGGATCTACTCATCGATCGTGAGCTGCTGGCGGCCGAGGCAGAGCGATTGGGTTTTCGCGTGGGAGACGAAGAGGTCGAGGATCTCATCGCCGAGTCCAAGATGCTCAGCATGGGGCGG
>PMJE01000029.1 GCA_003157315.1 Myxococcales bacterium
GGGTACTTGCGATTCCAGGCGCTCACCAGATCGCCAATGCTTGCGCCACCGGTGGTCAGGATGGCGTGCAGATCCACGTAGTCGCGTTTGACGGAGCGCTGGCAGATGGCCGCGAGCTTCATGGCGCCGATGTCCTCCAGAGACGCCACCTGACAACCTTCGATGTCCTGGACCGGATTGGCCACGTCGTACCGGTACCGGAAGACGCTGTATTCGAGACCATCAACTTGCCCGAGGAAGGTGCCCTCTTCGTTCTGGCGTACCGAGACCGTAAGACCGGTGGCCTTGATGTCGTCAAGCAGTTTCGCGGGCGGAATGGTATTGGCCGTGAACCAGTCAAAGTCGGCGGAGACCCGGTGGCCGAGTTGCAGCGCGATGGCCAGACCTCCTGCGAGGTATGCGCCCCAGNNCTCTCGCAGGCCCGGCAGATGCCACGAGAACCTCTCGCTGCTTGGGGAGAAGCGCCTCAAAATGAATCTTCGACGATCGATGCTTCACCGGTTTTCCCAGATGGCCGCACCAGGGTTGTCACGCTGCCAACGCCGGATCGTGCCGGCCTCGAACCATTCGGAGAGGCGCTTGGCCGACAACCCGCCACCGCGTCTCTTGCGCAGCCAGGCCCGCACCGCAGGGGCGCCACATCGCCCGACCAGCCACGTCCGATGCTCAAGCTCACCGTAGGCGAGCACTTGGTAAACGATCAAATCCAGGTCCTCGTCCAGGCTCAACGATTCAAACGTTGTGGGGTGTGTCCAGAAAAGCGGCCTCAGCCTTTCCGGCAGGCCGCCCCACCGAACGCGAGCCGCTTCGCGGCCGATCTCGCGACGTCGTGCGGGCGCCAGCCGGCGCGCCCGCGAGAGACCGCCCTTGCGGCCACCAGCGAGGCCGCCCCGACGACCAAGGAGCGCGGCTGCACGACCAATGTCCATCGCAACCATTTTGGACCATTAGAAACAAAGCGCCATGCTTATAGCGCTATAGTTATGCTGCTGCAAGACGTGCTGTGGCCCTACCTGGGCACAGGTAAGACGTGGGGAATGGGAACTACAGTTTTGGTGAATCCGAAGCTGCTGCTGGACAGGAACAGCTGTGTCGCCAGGCACCCGGTCCAGTTCGAGAGACATGGGATGCTCTATCACGAGAACCTCAAGACCGGACCAACCCCAGCAGGCAGCACAGGTTGAGGAGCAACCTGGGTGCCCGTACCATCAAGGGCAAGGTGCTCGAGCAGTGGCAGTACGAGGTGACCGGAGCCGGAAGAATCTGGTACTGCCCAGATGATGCCCTTCACGTCGTGTTCATCACCAAGGCCAGCACGGGCCACCCGAGCAAGACTAATTGAGCTGATGATGGCTGTGGTGCTGGTGACTGTATCCAGTTAGCTACCTTCCCACGAATTGAGGCCGGCCCCATGAACCTGGGTCACGCGTGCCAGGGGCTGGGGTAGGGATGTTGATGTCCCTATCGGTGTTTTCATCAGGGGCCAATGGGATAGCGCAACGTACACTTCGTGCTGCAATAGACTTGGGCGTCTGGCGGACAACCTGTGTCTCCTGGGTATCCCGCAAACTTGCCACTGGAATCAAAGCATGCGCCGTTGGCCTCGCCAAAGTCACACTGCTCGCTTTGGTCGACAAGGCCATCACCACAGCAGGGTATCGTTCCCGCGTCACCTCCAGGTGACCAGGTACCACTGCAGACAGCCGGATACCCGACGGGTATGCATAGAATGAATTGCGCACAGAGCTTTTCAGTGTCACAGAAATTGGAAGGCCCACAATACATGTACGGAGGCGCATGCTTATAGCCAGGATTGCACAGCAATGGATCGTCGCAATGCACACCATCAGGCAATACGCACAACACGGAGCCACAGTTGGCTATGCCATCGAAGGCCGGCAAGGAGTAGCACTCGCGCTCTGGTGGGCAGTCCCCGGAGTAGTCTAGTCGCGAGCCCGAGGTGACCTGCTGGTCTCCTGTGTTGCAGGCGGGGAACACAAGACAAGTAGGCGTAGAAGCGTCCGGGGCACCTTGGCTAGTCGTAGAGCCTCCTGTGCCACCTTGGCTAGTACCAGTTGAACCGCCTGAGCCACCAGTACCACCTATGTTGGCACCTCCAGCTCCGCCTGAACCAATCATGCCACTCGTTCCTCCGGTAGCTCCGCTGCCGATGGTGCTGCCAGCCTGACCTCCGCTCGCAGCTGCCGCATCAGGCGCACTGGTCTTCAGACCGGAGCTGCTGCACGCCAGACCTAGGAAACCGGCTAGAAGAACGGCTGCGACGACTACCGAGATTTTGAACATCACGTTCGCCATGTGCTCACTCGATGAGTGCGAAGCTGAATCCCGTGATGGCTAGGCTCAGCCTTTCAGTCAGTCTTTCCGTCTTGTTCCTTCATCACCCACGACCATGGTACCTCTTTTCCGGTGCACAGGATGCTCAAAAAGAACGGGGGCAGCGACGCTTTTTTGGGCAAGGCAGAAATGCGTGCTTGCTTATGGTTTTGCGTAGAGCAGCCAGACGCCGGTACTACCACCGCGCAGGAATCTCAGCCCTGATGCGGGCTCCGTTGCCGAGTGCTTGCCCCAAAGCGGGGCATAGACGCTCGCATTTGCTATAGGTACCGGCAGCCATGCAGAGGTTGGACACTCACTGGTTGCGCGAGATCGCGGTCGCCCAAGAGGCGGCGGCGTCAGCTGCGGCCATCCTGTTGCAGGGGTGGGGAACCCGGCCCGAGTTTCGTTTCAAGTCCAGCGACGTTGATCTGGTGACTGAATTCGACGGCCGGGCCGAGACCGTGATTGTTCGCACCCTGAGCGCCGCGTTCCCTGATGATGCCATTCTGGGCGAGGAAGGCGGTGGGCAAGCTGGCCGATCGGGCCGCACCTGGCATGTAGACCCGCTCGACGGCACTACGAACTTCGCCCACGGCTTGCCCATCTTCGCGACATCGATCGGCCTGTTGGCCGAAGGTATGCCGGTCGTGGGCGTGGTGTCCGCCCCTGCCGTGGGTTGGACCTTCCACGGAGCTCGTGGGCAAGGCGCCTTTCTCAACGACAGGCCGATCCATCCCTCGGGTGTGGCCGAATTGGGGCTCGCGCTGCTGGTCACCGGGTTTCCTTACCTGCGGGTCCAGCAGAACGACAACCTGCCCGAGTTCGCGGCCTTCATGCGGGCTTCGCAGGGCGTGCGGCGTCTGGGATCGGCAGCGCTTGACCTGTGTTTCGTCGCCTGNNNNCTGGATGAGTTGAGAGCGTCTCGGCGATGATGATCCGCACCGATCCAGCTGTGGCAAGAAGGAGTGAAGAAATGGTGCTGGCTCGCTACCGAAGATCCTCTACCACCGGCTGTTCATTTGCTGGAAGCTCTTGTCCAGCTCGGCCCTGGATGCTTTGAGCATGCCCGCGCTCATGCCGTAGCCAATCTCGGTGACGTCGGCTTCAAGGCCTTTGATGACCGCGCTGACGAATTCCTCGGGCTTGAGATCCGCCTTGAAGTTGCCACGTTGGGCCCTGCCTTCTGGGTTCAATTCCGTGTCGACGGCAGGGGGAACGACCTCGAAGACCTTAATCCCGAGTTTCGACAGTTGATGCCGGAGCGCCATGGAGAAGGCGTGCAAGCCAGCCTTGGTCGCACTGTAGACCGGCATGCGCGCGGCCGGCACGAAGCCGAGCCCGGAGGACACATTGATAATGGCCGGCTGGTTCTTGCCAATCAATTGAGGGACAAACAACCCCGACAACATAATTGGCGCTTCCAGGTTGATTCTGACCTCGCTCTCCCCAGCCAGAAATGCGTCGGCGCCCTTTGTGAAGTCGATGTCCCTTTGCACACCGGCGTTGTTGACCAGGATGTTCAGGTTCTT
>PMJE01000086.1 GCA_003157315.1 Myxococcales bacterium
GAACTCGATGCGCGCCACGCCGCTAGCATCCGTGCGGGCCTCTGCTTTCAGGCCCAGCCCGGTCAGGGTCACAGTAACCTTCTGTTGCTTGCGCGGGCCATCCAGTTGCACGATTGCCTCGATGCGGTCGCGCGTGCCGACTTTCAGGCCGACGTCGTATTGCGCGATGAAGGTCGCAGGCGTCTGCACCAGCAGCACGTCGCGCGTGAGGCCGCCGTAGTTCCACCAGTCGGTGTTCATGGCCGGCACACCTTCGGGCCGGCGGCGGTTGTTGACCCGCACGACCAGCGAGTTGTCCTTCTCCTTGGCAACGCCGGTGATTTCATAGGCGAACGGCGTGAACCCGCCCACATGCCTGCCCAGCCTCCAGCCGTTCAGATAGACATCGGCCTCGTAGTTGGCAGCGCCGAAGTGCACGAACAGTCGATTGTCCGGCGCGAACTTGGGCGCGTCGAAGCGCCTCCGGTACCAGATCGTGCCCTCGTAGTACAGCAGGTGAGCGTTCTGTGAATTCCAGTCGCCTGGCACGGTGAGGGTGGGACTGGTGTCGAAGTTGTACTCGAGCAGCTCGGACTTGGCCTGCTGGCGGCGATCGAGAGCGAAACCCCTGGTGGGCTTGGCGAGGGCATCCTGGGACACGCCGCGATAGTCGACGTACCCAACATCGTAGGGGTCAATAATGGTGTTCCACTTGCCGTTCAGGCTAGTCGCGTGGGGAGCGGGCCGGCTTTGCCGGTCCCGTACCCTCGCGGGAGGGTTTGGGAACCCTTCCAGGGTTCCCATATCAACGCCCTGCCGGGCATACACGTTGGCCAGCGCGGGCTCGGCCCGAGCTGGCGACGAGAGCGCCAACAACAGGGCCGCAGCGGCGACCGCCGGCCAAAGACGGAAGTGCGCGCGTCTGCTGTGGTCAGGTCTCATGGCACCTCCAGCTATACACCAACTGCTCGAATCCATCTTCTTAGAAAAGCCTTCTTGCCCCGTGTCCCGTGATAGGAAAGCACCCTTTACTTTCACATACCCTTAGGAAAGAATGCTTTCCAAGGACCACGCCTGGGCAACGCCGCCTACGTTCCGCCGCCGCCCCACGCGGTGGGCCCACTTTTCGGCCAACTGGAAAAGTTCATCCACGACGACAACGCGTTGCCGGACATCCTGCGCGCAGGAACCGACTGATTGGGGTAGCAATTACCTATAGAATGGCACTTGTGGACGACAGGGCTTTACCACTACCTGGCAACCCCGACCAAGCCGCCGCACCGTTGTCCTCTGTGGACGGGACAAGGGTCGGGCAGGACCAGATCGAGAATGGTCACTTGGCTTCCGACCTCTCCGCTGACTCCTCCCCGCGCGAAAAGGCTGGCGAAGAAGTTCCCGCGCTACCGCGAGAGGAACCCGACCCAGCCGCTAGAGTTCGGCAGTTCTATCAGTTCCTGGCTGAGGTCACGCCCCGCATTTGGGTTGTGCCGGCGATTGTCGCGCTCAACGTCGTCGTCTATGCAGCGATGGTCGCGTCCGGTGTCCATCCACTCCAGCCCACTGTTGCCAGCGTCCTGGGTTGGGGCGTGAACTATGGGCCCAAGACACTGGGTGGTCAGCCATGGCGGTTGCTGACCAACATCTTTGTACACTACGGAGCGATTCATCTGTGCTTCAACACGTATGTTCTTTGGGATGCCGGCCGCCGGGTAGAGAGGATCTTCGGTAGCCTCAGATTCGCGGCGCTCTATTCTTGCGCAGGTCTCATTGGCAGCGCTACCAGCGTGGCAGTCCACCCGCAGTTGGCCTCGGCTGGGGCATCAGGAGCCGTTTTTGGCGTCTATGGCGCGCTTGCGGCATTCCTACTGAGCCAGCGCGGTTCCATCGATGCCAGGGTCGTGAAGAGGTTGGCCGGAGTCGCAATCTTGTTCGTCGGCTACAATGTGCTCTATAGCCTCACGAACCCCATCATCGATCTGGCCGCTCACTTCGGCGGTCTCATGGGTGGAGCGGTCGCCGGATGGTGGCTGGCGCGTCCGCTCACCCCGTCGCTGCCGCAGGAACCGCGACGTCCGGTGATTGCCTTGGCTGCGATGTTCGTCATCCTGGCGGTCGTTCCCAGCGTCTTGCCGAAACCGCCCGACTTTGAAGGGGTAGTACACGAATTCTCCGGGGTCGAGTCCAAAGCGGTGAATGCGTACAATAGTCTCGTCGAGGCTGCTAGTGCCGGCCGAGTCACCGATGAAGCGTTCGCCAAGGGAATCGAGGATGAGGTCTTGCCTGCGTGGCGCCACTTGCAACTTCGCCTAGAGGCGGCGGCGGCGCAGCGCTGGAACCCACAACAAAACAAGGTACTCCAAGCATTGGAGCAGTATGGGCGGGATCGAGAATATAGCTGGACGCAAATGATCCTCGCATTGCGTGCGCACGACAAGCATCTCGTCGAGTGGACGACCAAGGTTGACGCTGCAGCCATGAAAAAATTCAAGGATTCAATCAAGTAGGTGAAGGTTCGCTCGGGGGCGTTCGAACCGAAGATGCCAGGGGTGTCCGCCCCCTAAG
>PMJE01000259.1 GCA_003157315.1 Myxococcales bacterium
TTCACGCCGCTATGGACCCCGCCGCCGGACTCACAATCCTCGGGCAGCTGCTGGTTCGTGTTCCATGCCGGTCAGTTGCTCGTGACCAACGGCCCCCACGGCCCCGAGATTCCCAGGCTGTTGGACGGTGCTACCTTGCCCTTCCCTACTACCGACCCTCACTGCATCGGCACCCTGAATGGCAGTCTCTGCTGGGCCGCAAGCACCACTGGCGAAGCGAGTGATCTCCCAAGTGGCTTCAGCCTCGAAGGGTTGCGCAGCCTGTTCGGTAGACTGCCCGAGGAGTTACTGGCACTTGCCGGGCGTGCTCTGCAGGTCGTCGATTTCCACCGCACTCACCGCTACTGCGGCGCGTGCGCCACCGCTACCGAGCCAGACGACGAGGAACGGGCACGTCGCTGTGCGAGCTGTGGCGCCATCGCCTACCCGCGTATCTCGCCCGCCATGATGGTGCTCATCAAACGCGACACCTCCGCCGGGCGCGAGCTGCTGCTCGCACGTGGAAAGCGTTTTCCCGGAGCGTTCTACAGTGCGCTGGCCGGATTCGTAGAGCCGTCAGAATCCATCGAAGATTGCGTGCACCGCGAAGCCCGCGAGGAGGTTGGTGTTCGCGTGCGCAACCTGCGCTACTTCGGCAGCCAGAGTTGGCCGTTCCCACATTCGTTGATGATCGCCTTCGTCGCTGATTACGACAGCGGCGATATCATCTGCCAACCAGGTGAGATTGCCGACGCGCAGTGGTTTTCCCTTGACCGCCTGCCGCCCTTGCCGCTGCCCATCTCTATCGCCCGCCGTATGATCAACCACACCATCGCCGCGGTCGCGCCCGAGCACCCAGCGATTCTCGGGTAACGTCGCCACGGTCGTTGAAGTCGTTGCCGAGTCGATTGCGTGGCGAATGTACGGAACGACATTGGGAGGCAGAGCAGTCAATGGGACTACCCCTCGTGTGGGAAGTGGCGCGCGACCGTGACGCGCACCTGCTCCAGCCAGGCCCGCCGCTGGGCGGGGGTGCTTGTCACGATCACGCCGAAAGTCCGGCGCTCGACGTTCGGGACGCCGCACAGGCCGAAAATGCAATCCTTCCAGATCCGCTCCAGCGGATCGCCGAAAACGCGGGCCTCGCGATCGGGCAAGGTGTTGGAGGTGTTGAACACGACGGCGCCGCGCGCACGCAGGAGGCCCACAGGCGTACCTTCTCCCAAATCGCCCTCATCGAAGCGGTAGGCGACATCCGGCCGCAACACCCTATCGATCCAGCCGGTGAGGATGGCGGGGGGCATGCCCCACCAGTTGGGGTGGACGATGACGATCCCATCTGCCTCCACGATCTCGCGACAGTGAAGATCGATCATCGGTGGAACGGGCGCGCTCGTCGCCTCCTCGCCGGCCGGCAACACTGGATCGAATCCCTCGGCTTGTAGGTCGTGGAACCGGACCTGGTGGCCGGCCGCGCGGGCGGCATCAACCGCTGTTGCGGCGAGGGCGTGGTTGAAGCTGTCGGGTCTCGGGTGGCCCAGAATAACCGAGATCTTCATTGCTCAACTCACGCCCATCGCGAAGTTGGCAATCATCGGAACGTGTTGAGGCCGGGCGGGAGGGCGTCGTCGGCGTATTTCGCGAGGTGGGGAGCGATCTCTCGCGAGTACCCATCGGCAACGAGATCCCAAAGACGTGGTGCCGTGAGGACGCTGGGAGGTTGCGACATACAGAAGGCATATCGAAGCACACGGGCCAAGGGAACAAAATTCGCGTCTTGGGATCGGGTTCTCGGGTTCTCGGGTTCTTGAGCCTTGCCGCCCGGGTTAGCGGTCCAGGCCGGACCCGGGATCCCCATGATCCATGAGGCCCGCGCCCACGAGCATTCAGTGTGCATGGTCCCCGTGTGGCGGGCGGGCCGCTGGTGCCCGTGCGGTTTCAGGGCACAGCCAGACGGAAAGAAGCCCCCAGCTTGGCGATGGGGCGGTGGCGCATGCAGGTCACCAGATGATCGTTGACCATGCCGATCGCTTGCATGTGCGCGTAAACGATGGTCGAGCCGACGAATGAGAATCCACGCTGCTTCAGATCCTTGCTGAAAGCATCCGACAGCGCCGTGCGCGGCGGGATCTGCTTTAGGCTGGAAAGGCGAGCCTGGATCGGCCGACCTTCGACGAAGCGCCATTGGTACGCCGCGAACGAGCCAAACTCTGCTTGCACCCGCAGGAAGGCGCGAGCGTTCGCCACCGCCGACCCAACCTTCGCTCGATTGCGCACGATCCCCGGATCGCGCAGCAGCGAGCTCACCTTCCTCGCATCGAAGCGCGCGACCCTCTCGGGCTCGAAGCCGGCGAATGCGTGCCGATAGGCCGCGCGCTTGCGCAGGATGGTCAGCCANNACGCCCCATTCCTCGTCGTGGTAGGCGACGAGGAGCGGCTCGGTGCCGGCCCAATCGCAACGGACTTGGACCGATGGCTTGCGACTTACCATGGCTAGCAGATCACCCTTCAGACCAACATCGCAATAAGTGGTCAGGCTAGCACCGGCCGCTTTCTCTGCAAGACGACACCGCCGGATCGCGTTGCGCTGCTGATGGCGCGCAGGATTCCGGCCTTGGCGGCGCCTTCGGGGAGCCGCCCCAGCCAATCAGCGCTACTCATGAGGAAAGGAGGAGGCATAATGGCGACCAGTGGGGTCGACGCCCCGCCGACAGGAGTACAGCATGAGAAGTGAGTTGATGAGACATTGCGATCCACCGAATGCACGCCGTGCCGGCGGAGCGAGGCTCAGCTGCGGCAGGGCGCTTGCTGCGTTGGCCTCGGTGATCACCGGGTGCGCCACCGTGGGCGGCGGGCCGAGCGGCAGTGAGGAACAGCCCAGCCCGGCCGAGAAGCAGGCGATGGCCTCGGTCGGTGGCAAGGCGAACGGACAGATTGTCTGGTCCAGTTCGCGCCTCGGCAACCACGACCTCTTCGTAATGAACACCGATGGCTCGAACGTTCACGCCATCACCCAGGGCGACGCGGTCGACTGGTTCCCGCGCTTCTCGCCCGACGGCTCGCGCATTCTCTTCACGCGCAGCAAGAAGGGTTGGGTCTATGAAAGGGACGCGAACACGGATGGCAAGTGGGACATCTTCACAGTGACCACCGACGGCAAGGAAGAAACCAAGGTCGTGGACAACGCGAGCTGGGGCGGCTGGGTCACCGGCAACGAGATCGTCTACGTGCGCTCGACCGCGGTATACCGCCGCGCTCTCGCCGGTGGCGAGGAGAGCATGCTGGTCGACAGCACTAAGGTGCCAGACCTCGACGGAGCGCTGCTGCAGCAACCCGAACTGTCGAAGGACGGAAACTACCTCGCCATCACGCTGCGCGGGTCCAAGCGGGAAACCGGGATCTGGGATCTCAAGCAGAACACCTGGACCCGCACCAGCGAGGGCTGCCAGATCAACTGGACGCCAGCGGGCGACGAGATCTACTGGGTGCATCCCAGCGGCAACGGCGGCAGCCGCGTGCTCCACCTGCCGGTCGCCAACGGCAAGCCGACCAAGAGCGATGCCGATCTGGATGCCATCACCCTGATCGACCTTCCCGGCAGGCGCTCGCATGAGTACTTCCCACAGCTCTCGGCAGACGGGAAGTGGCTGGTCTGGGCGGCCACGCAGCGCGGGCACGATCACGACCTTGCCGACTACGAGATCTATCTGTGGGAGGTCGGAACGCCCGCCGACAGCGCGGTCCGGCTCACGTTCCACTCGGGCAATGACCGTTGGCCGGACATTTTCATCGGCACGCCAGCTTCGCCTGCCTCGACCTCCGTAGCGGCGAGCACCGCGGAAGCTGCGGCCCAAGGCAAGAGCCAAGAGGCACCCACTCAATCGACCGGCACTGCCGATGTGAAGTCGAGCAAGGGCAAGAAGAAGCGACGTTAGCATTGCGAGATCCCGCCATGCGGCCGAAGTTCTCAGCGCCAGCGGACCGGCACGTGAACGTCACCCGCCTGCCCACCGCGCGCCAGCCGCGCATCGCCATCCTGGGCGCGGGCGGTTTCATTGGCTCCCACCTCGTGCCGGCGCTGGCTGCGCGCCCAGGCGCACGGATCGTGATGGTCGACGTCAACTTCGACAAGCTCCCGCCTGGTCTGCCCAAAGTCGAGCGCGTCCAGGCCTCGATCAGGGATCCTGGGCTACTCGACGCAATTACCGCTCGGGCCGACATCGTCATCTCCCTCACCGCCATGTGCAATCCGGCGCTCTACAACACCCGCCCGCTCGAGGTGATCGACGCCAGCTACACCGACCTGGTGCCTCTGGTCAGGCTGTGCGCCGAACGAAAGCGCCGGCTCATTCACCTCTCCACCTGCGAGGTCTACGGCCGGCGCGCGCTGCACGCCGACGGCCGCCCGTCGCGGCGCATGCACGAGGATCGGACGGCGCTTTGCCTCGGGCCGGTCAATCGCGAACGCTGGACCTACGCTGCGGCCAAGCAACTCCTGGAGCGCGTGATCTGGGCGTATGGCCGGCATCACGGACTCGAGTTCACCGTGGTCAGGCCCTTCAACGTCATTGGCCCGCGCATGGATTTCATTCCCGGCGTGGATGGCCAAGGCATCCCGCGTGTCCTTGCCGCGTTCATGCACGCCTTGCTCACCGGGCAGGATCTCGTGCTGGTCGACGGTGGCCGCCAGCGACGGTCCTTCCTCTACGTCGACGAATTTGTGAACGCGCTCCTGCGCATCATCGACCGGCCAGAACTCTGCCGAGGCCAGATCATCAACCTCGGCAATGATGGAAACGACGTCAGCATCCGCACATTGGCGCGGAAGATGGTATCGGCATTTTGTGCGCAGAGGCCGAAAGCCCGTGCGCCGCGTTTGCGTGTGCAGACGGCTGCAGCGTTCTACGGCGAAGGCTACGACGATTCCGTCGTGCGCATCCCCTCCATCGCCAAGGCCGCCCGCCTGCTCGATTGGCGCCCGCACATGCCTCTCGCCCAGATGTTGCCACCCATCGTGGCCGACTATCTCGCGCGCTATGAATCGCGTGTCACGGGCGATTCCCGGGCCCGGGCCGTCGCATCGGGCTTGCCATGAAGCTGGTCGTGATCGTCCCGGCGTACAACGCCGCTCACCACCTGCCGGAGGTGATCGCGCGCATCGCCGCGGCTCGGCCGGCCTATCTCTTTCGTACCGTGATCGTCGACGACGGCAGCACCGACGCCACCGCCGCGATCGCTCAGGATCTGGCGCGTACTGCGGGCAACATCGAGGTCGTGCTTCGATCACGCAACGGCGGCTACGGCGCCGCCATGAAGAGCGGCCTCCAGGTCGCACGCGCGCTCGACGCCGACTGCGCGGCATCCGTGCACGCGGACGGCCAATACAGTCCCGAGGCGCTGGCCGACCTGCTCGCCGCGCTGGAGGGCCGCGGCCTCGATCTTCTGCAAGGCTCGCGCATCGCGGGCGGCCAGGCCCTTGCCGGCGGCATGCCTCTTTACAAGTACGCCGGCAACTGGACGCTGGGCAAACTAGAGCGTTGGGTCTTCGGGCTGCCCATGACTGACCTGCACAGCGGCTATCTGGTCTACGGCCGGCGCGCCCTGGCAGAGATCCCGTTTTCCCGTCTGAGCGACAGCTTCGACTTCGAC
>PMJE01000407.1 GCA_003157315.1 Myxococcales bacterium
GCCTACGACTTCGTCACCAAGCCGCTCAAGCGCGCCCATGTAGTTCGTGCGGTCAGCAAGGCGCTGGAGAAACGCAACCTCCTGCAGGAGAACCGCTCGTTGCGCGCCCAACTGGCCGCCGAACGCCAGAAGACGCTGATCGGCCAGTCACTGGCCTGGCGCCGCACCATGGAGACGGTGATGCAGGCAGCGCCATCCATGGCCACCGTCTTGCTCTTGGGCGAATCGGGAACCGGAAAGGAGTTGCTGGCGCGGGCCATTCACGCCGCTTCGCCGCGCGCATCGGGTCCCTTCGTTCCCGTCAACTGCGCGGCACTTCCCGAGACGATTCTCGAAGCCGAGCTGTTCGGCTACGAACGCGGGGCGTTCACCGGGGCCATCCAGCGTCACGACGGCCGCTTTCTGCAGGCCGACGGCGGCACGCTCTTCCTAGACGAAATCGGAGAAATCCCCACCCACGTGCAGGTCAAGCTGCTGCGCGTGCTGCAAGAGGGTGAGGTGGAGCGCTTGGGCGGCCGGGCCGCCAAAGTTGACCTGCGCCTAGTCGCGGCCACCAACCAGGACCTGCGCGGCGCGGTCCGGGAGGGTCGTTTTCGGGAGGATCTCTACTACCGTCTCAATGTCATCGCCTTGCGCGTGCCACCCCTGCGCGAACGGCGCGACGACATTCCCCTGTTGGCCGAGCACTTTCTGCGTTTCTTTGGCGAGCGGAACGCCCGCCATCTGGCGGGTTTCGCCCGGCCCGCGGCCGAGGCTCTGGTGCGCTACGACTGGCCGGGCAACGTGCGCGAGCTGGAGAACACTATCGAGCGCGCGGTGGTCTTGTCGCGCGGGACCGCTGTGGAACTGGACGATCTGCCCGTCGAAGTGCGCACCGGCCAGGGCAGTGCCAGCGATGGAAGAAGCATCACCTTCGCCATCGGGACGCCGCTCGGAGAAATCGAACGACGCGTGATCCACGCGACTCTCGGCCATGTCGGCGGTGACAAGCGCCTGTGCGCACAGTTACTGGGGATCGCGACCCGCACCATCTACCGACGCCTAGAAGAGGAGAAAGAAGTGACGCCAACTGAAGGCGGTGGACAGGACAAAGAAGCGATGGCGGCTGAGGACCCTGAGTTGAGAGGAGGGGGCACAGAGCCCGAGCCCACATAGCGACGGAAGACAACGGCCGCTTTCACTAGACCCTCCTCTTCACCACCGTATCGAACCTGTGTTCAAGTGGAACGCGTGTCACGACGTTCTTCGACCACGCCGCAAGCGTCTGTGTGCTCTCCCCCTTCTGTGTTCTCAGCCGTGCACGTACCTTCCCGAACTGACGCTTGCCCCGTTCGGCCTTCTCTCTTGGAATCCATTGCCAAATTGGCAGGCAAGATTAGCTGTCGCGAGCCGTAACTAGTTTGATCTATTAAGGTTTTCTTGCGGCCCGTGTGGCCCCGGTGTTGCTCTTGCGCTCAAGCAAGCCGTGGAAACTCTGCTAAGAAAATACCTCTGGGCACTCGACCTGGCGGTTGTCGCCCTGTGCGCAACTTTTCTCGGCAACGCGGCATCAAGCGCGGTCGAATCAAAGCTGGTTGCGTCGATACCATCCTCGCCACCCATCGCAAGCAAGCCACGCCGCCCCGAGGCCACGACTGCCACCAGCAAGCAACCGGAAGGAATTCTCAAGCGGAACATCTTCTGTTCAACTTGTCCCCCCATCATCGACGAGCCGCATCCCGATGGTGGGGTCTCCGAAGGCACCGGCGCGGTAGAGGCGGTCAAGACCCAGCTCCCCCTCGCGCTGCTAGCCATCATGTATGCACCGCCGCCCAACGGCATCAAGTGGTCGATCGCCGTCATTCGCGACACCGAGATCAAGTCCATCGGGCCATACCCGGTGGGTGGCAAGGTCCACGATGCCACGGTCATCGAGATCCAGGAAACTCGCATATATCTCGACAACGCTGGCAAGACCGAGTTTCTGGACCTGTTCGAGAAGCCCGCGCCGCCCGCACCACCTACCGCGGCCTCGGCAGCCGGCGGAACTGATCCTCTCTCGGTGGAAATGGACCGCGGCATCAAGAAAACCGGCGAGCACTCCTACGAAATCCAGCGCGGCACCTTGGAGTCGGTGCTGGGCAACATGTCGCTGCTCTCGCGCTCGGCGCGCATCGTGCCCGAAATGCGCGACGGCAAGGCAGCCGGCTTCCGTCTCTACGCGGTGAAGCCCGACGGTCCGTTCGCGAAAATCGGGATGCAGAACGGAGACGTAATCTCGTCCATCAACGGCCTCGAGATCACCAGCCCCGAAAAGGCCCTGGAAGTCTACGCCAAGCTCAAGTCCGCCAGCCANNCGAAGTCTACGCCAAGCTCAAGTCAGCCAGTCACCTGTCTCTGGGCATGGAGAGCAACGGCAAGAAAGTCACACAGGACTACAACATCCGATGAGATCAAATACCAAGAACACAGATGCCGGCAAGCGTGCGACGCTCGCCGAAACCCTGCTTGAAAGCCTTCGCAGCACGTTGGCCCGCACCAGCGTCATCGCTCTTGTCGCCTATCTGGTGGCATCCCTCGCGGTAACCCCGTGGGCGCACGCTCAGACGCCGCCCGCGGCCACGCCTCCTCCTCCGCCAGCGCGGCCGTCGCGCCTCTTGCCACGCCTTCCCGGCCGACCGGGTGCACCGGGTACGAGCACTGCGCCGACCCCGCCCGCGCCTCCCGCCGCCCCGGCGCCCGCACCGGCAGCAGGCGCGGCCAAACCGGGAGCACCCGGCGTGGTCGAGCTGCCGGGCGAGAAGGAGTTCAACTCATGCAGGA
Organism: Myxococcales bacterium; assembly: GCA_003157315.1. The sequence goes on from PMJE01000407.1 coordinate 2,803, forward strand.
AGCTTCCCCCCGGCAAGCGCATCGTGAAGCTGAATCTCAAGCCGGAAACCGAGGTCATCGATCTCATCGGCTGGATCTCAAGCATCACCTGTTCGCAGTTCCTGGTGTCCATCCCGCTGCAGGGCAAGAAGGTCACCGTTATCGCGCCCGAGCTCATCACGCCCGAGGAGGCCTATCGGCTCTTCTTTGCCGCGCTGGAGTCCCTGGGCTTGACGGTCGAGCCTTCGGGCAAGTTCCTGCGCATTGTTGAAACATCCCGGGCGCGCTTCTCCAACCTGCCATTCGTGGGCGCAAGCGAGCGCATGCCTCACGACAAACGCTACGTCACCAAGCTGGTACGGGTGGCATACCTGGACACCAACGATCTCACGAACTCCGTGCTCAACCGCCTGAAGAGCGAGGCAGGCGACATCATCTCCTACCGATCGTCGCTAATCATCAGCGATACGGCGGAAAACATCGACCGCCTGGTGGCCATCATCAAGCAGTTCGACACCCCGTCCGCCAATCGCGACAAGATCTGGATAATCCGGATCAAGAACACCGCGGCCATCGACATGGCAGGACGGATAGCGGAAATCATGCCGGTTCAGCAACTGGGATCCGGCCAGAAGCGCCAGCCCGGCTCGCCGCCCCCGACCCCACCCAAGCCGCAGCCCGGCCCGCCCGGCGATCTGTCGACGGAAATGACCATCACCAAGATCGTNNCTGGTCCACAAATTGGACGTCTCGCCCGAAGAATCGGTGCGCGGCGGAGCCCAGGTCCGCTTTCACGTCTACAACTGTGCCAACGCCAACTGCGATGAACTGGCGGCCACGCTGAGTGCCATCACCGGCGTGCAGGTGGTGGGTTCGCTCAGCACCGGCGTCCGGCGCCGGGGGGGCACCACGCCGACTGCCGCCGCCCCCGCTCAGAACCAACAAGGCAATCAAAGCTCGCTCATGTTCGAGGGCGATGTGCGCATCACCTTCGACGCGCCCACCAACTCGCTGCTGGTCATGTCGTCGTTCAAGGATTTCCAGGCTCTGCGCCGCGTGATCGAAAAGCTGGATGCGCCCCGCAAGCAGGTGTTTATCGAGGCCCTGATTCTTGAGGTCACCACCGACAAGGCCCGTCAGATAGGCGTCTCGTACCACGCGGGCGCGGGGGAGAGCATCGCGGGAAAGCAGAGTCTCGCGCTGGGCGGATTCAACGCCAACCAGACCTTGGGCGCCGCCTTCGATCCCAAGACCCTGCTCAACAACATGGGCGGCCTCAGCGCGGCGCTGTTCGGGCCCAGCATTGACCCGAATCAGACCAAGATCTTCGGCGTCCTC
>PMJE01000457.1 GCA_003157315.1 Myxococcales bacterium
CCGACTGAGCTACTCCGGAATGTGGAAGGCGATGATTATGGGCTGAGGGGCTTGCACGTCAAGGAGTTCGCTATGCCGACGGTGTGACAGGCTCGTGACGCGGTTCATTTTTCGGCCGGGGCGCCGGGGGCGGGCTGGCCGGTGCCGGGGCCGGCCCCGGCGCGGTATGCGGCGCCACCACCGGCCCAGGCGGCGGCCGCCACTTCAAGACGNNGTTTTCGAAGTAGATCTTGCGCAGAATGGCCTCGGGCAGACCCACGCCGTCAATCTTCCAGCGCCCCTGAATAGGCGTGGGACTTTCGAACTGCTTGTCGCGCGTCTCGAAGTAGCGCCAGGTCGAGGTGAAGTAGCGCGCCTCATCCTCCAAGGTGGGCGGGTTGGCGCCGTTCGAGCCGTACATCATGCCGTCCTGCTCGGCCGCCACCCCCAGATCGGTGCCAAACAGGATACGGTCCTGGTACTTCTCATAGAAGAGTCGCATCTTGGCCGCGTCCTGCCGACCGATCTCGGGCACGCGCGCAGCGGTGTCGATGTACAGGTTGGGGTACTTGTCGAGCATCTGCGCCACGTGATCCGGATCCTCGGGGTCGTTGCCGAAGTGGACCCCGATGAAGGTGGTCTTGGGGTGGCGGGCCACCCGCCGCTCGAAGGCGGCGTACAGCTCTTCCCACGACGGCACCGGCTGGCCGCGGAAAGACCATTCGGGGTGCGCCTGCAACTCGTCCCAGCGCTCGTTCTTTGCGTCGGCGGGCAACCAGAAGGCCTTGGGATCGCCGGTGTGTATCGCCACCGGCATGCCCAGCTCGCCCGCCTTTTCGAACAAGGGATCCAGCCCCGGGTCGTCCACCGGCAGCACGCGCTTGCCGTCGGGCGTGGGATAGCCGAGGCCCAGGCCCTTGGGGATCTTGAGTCCGATGGCACCGAGCTGCTTGGACAATGCCAGCTCCTCGGCCATGACGTTGCCGTAGTCGGCCCGGATCCCCGCATTGGCCATGCGCAACGCCTTCATGAAGCCAGCGTTGGCAAACACGGCGATACGACCGCCGGAAGCGCGGGCCGCGGCCAGCTGGGTTTCCAGCCCGTGGTGCGGCGGGCCCGGGCTCATGCCCGACAGGTTCACCATGCCGACAATGCCCCAGGTTTCCATGATCTGCAGGGCACGCTCGACACCATCCGGACTGATGTGGGTGTGCGAGTCGATGCGCGCGAAGCGTGCGACGGCCCGAGTTTTCGGTGCTGTCGCGGATTGCTTCCTGCCACCCCAACTGTGGCCCACGATCCCCGCCACCCCCAGACCGCCCAACGCGAGCAACAAGAGCACCAAGCCCGCAAGACCCCACACCGACCTCCGGGAACCAGTTGCACTCACGGCATACCTACGGCTGCTTTGGCTGCTCCGGCACGGGTGCGGGCTGCGCTGCCGGCACAGCCGAAGGCGCATCGGCTTGGACTTTGATCCTCTTCAACTTGGCAACCAGTTTCATAGTTTCGGTGTTGCCGTCTTTCACCCAGGCGTCTCCCGGGGTGACGACGTGCTCATACGGCTCGTACCCGAGCCTGCGAACCGTCACCTTGTGGGACTTGTCGGCGTCCAAAATGCGCCGCTGGAAAGGCGTTTCTCCCATGGGCTCGTCGTCGATTAGAATCTCCCCAGCAACCGGCAGGGATCGCACCTTGAGAAGATACACGATTTCCTCCTGCCCGGCAGGAGCTGGCAGGCCAGGCTTGCTCGCCGTCTTCTTGGCTAATCCGGCCGCCTGGCCTGGGTGCTTGCCAGGCGCGGTGCTCTCCTCGGGCTTTGCCGCCCCAACCGCCTTGGGGCTGGTTTCGGCTGACGCCGCCAGCGGTTTTGGCGCCGGAACTTTTTCCGCGGGCTTGACCGGCTCGGCTGGCGCCGCCGGCGCTGCCACCCGAGCGGCTGGCTGGACGGGCTCGCGCACTTGGGGCACCGCAGGCGGAGGCACCGGCGCGGGCTCGGGCGCGGGTACGGCCGGGCTTGGACTGGACACAGGCGCCACCCGGGTCTGCCACGGATTGGCCTTCAAGAGATAGACTCCAGCAAAAGCCAGCCCTGCTGCCACGATGCCAACCACGACCAATTTCTTGCTCTGCCCTGCTGGTTTCTCGGCCTCGTGCTCGGGGATGTCCTGCGCGAAGGGCTCTGCATCCTGGAACACCGGACGCTGAGACTCGGCTGCGGCAGGCGCTGGTGCCCCGACCGAGGCTGCATCTGGCGGAGCCGACATTTCTTCGGTGTGCTCTGCCGAGGTTTCCAACGTAGCCGCGCCGACACCATCCGGCATGTCCATGGCCTGGTCGAGCCAGCTCTGTCCCGTCGCGAGCTTGACCGCGCCGGAGCTGGTGCGACCAGCAGTCGCGCCCGTCGCTGGCGCCGACGTCGGGGGAAGATCGGCAGCCGGCGCGGGCTCGACTTTGCCGATCGGAGGGAGGTCAAAAGGCTGCCGCGCCAGTTTGTCGCGCATGCCCTTGGCCTGGCCCGAATCCGCCGGGACTGCTTGCGCCCCGTGCGAAGGGACTGCCTCGCTGGCATCCTCGCTGACGTCGATGGGCTCGGACCACGACGAATCGGCAGCGGCCAGCTTCTGTGAATCGGTCTCCATGTTGTCGAGCGGTGCCGCCGGCGCAGACTCCTGCCGGGCGCCCGCTCTTGCTCCACGCGCGCTGTCCGAAAAATCACGGTAGAAACTCGGCGGCTTGTCAGCGATCTCGGTCTTGCCAGCCGCGCTGAACTCATCGAATGGGTCAGACGTTTCTCGACGAGAAGGCTGCGCAGCCACGGGCGGTGCTGGTGCCGGGCGGGGCACGGTGGGCGGAGGCGTTGCGGGTCTGGCCACGGGTCGTGCCGCCGGCGCAACAGGAGAACTTGGGGGAGGCGTGCCGGACGGCCGATCCGCCCGACCGGCCTTGGCAGCCAATATCTGCTGGTGAATCGGCTGGCTCTCAGGTGCAAGCTGATCAAAGCGCAGACCCATGCCTGGGATGCTGCCAACGCGCGACTGATCCGGCTCGCGCACCCACACCACTGTGCCCAGCCCGGCAAGCAGCGGGCTGCCATCGGCCAAGCTGAAGTCGAAGCGCAGCAGCGACCCGACGGCCAGCGGCTGCTTGGTTCGGACAAAGATGCCGCCTGCGCTTACGTCCGCGCCGTAGCGCGCGACGAATTCGTTGAGGTTCGCACTCTTGAACTTGATCCGGAGTGTGATCGCGTTGCCTTCAGGGCTTGACGGCTCGTCCATGGGGGGGTTCCCTAGTCGGGAATGGCTCTGAGGTTACGACGGCGGTGAGTTTCCTTCAATTATTGATTGGTTGCCCGCTTGTCCGGCGCGGCGTACAGCCCCTGCTCGGCATGGGGCTGCTGGTCGCGATTAGCTCGACAAGCGTCGCTGAAACTCTTCACGCCGTCCAGGGCATGGTTGCTTCCGATTCCCGCTTGGCCTCGCAAGCGGGCGTGAAAGTGCTAGCCGCCGGCGGAAATGCGGCCGATGCAGCCTGTGCCACCGCCATGGCGCTTGGCGTCGTGAATCCATTCGCATCTGGTCTGGGTGGCGGCGGTTTCGCCCTCATCTATTCGGCCAAGACCGGCAAGGTCCAGGCGCTTGACTTTCGCGAAACCGCACCCGCGGCCCTGCGTCCCGATCTCTACTTGCGGGAAGGCAAGATCGATCGAGCCCTGTCGGTTCGCGGCGGTCTGGCCGTGGGCGTGCCCGGCGAGCCGGCTGGACTAGCCGAACTGGTGCGCCGGTGGGGTAAACGGTCCTTTGCGAGTTGCCTTGCGCCGGCCGAGGCCCTGGCGCGCGGGTTTCCGGCGTCGACCTGGTTGGTCGAGCATGTGGCCAGTGAACTCGCACAAGATCCGTCGGAGGCTGCCAGCTTTCTTTCCCGCGTGCTGGCGCGCAAGCCAGACAGCTTGACTGATCTGCGCGCCGGTGATCTGGTCCGGCGACCCGAGTTGGCCAAGACCCTCGGCCGTCTGCGCCGCGCAGGAGCCGCAGACTTCTATCGAGGCGAAGTAGCCAACGCAATCGTCACCGCCGTGCAGGGCGCGGGCGGCGTGCTCGACCGCAAGGATCTGGCCGGCTATGCCCCGGTCGAGCGAACGCCGCTTGCCACCACCTTCCGCGGCCGGCGCATCTTCGCCCTGCCGCCACCGTCGGCTGGCGGAGTGGTCATGTTCGAGGTGCTCGGGATTCTCAGCGAGCGCCTCAAGACCTGGGATCCGGCCGGAGCCGGGCCGCAGGACCCGAATTTCCTGCACCTGCTGGTCGAGGCGCTCAAGCATGGCTTCGCCGACCGCAGCCGCCTGCTCGGCGATCCCGGGTTCGTCAGCGTGCCCTTGTCGCACCTGCTCGATGCTTCCTACCATCGCGAACTGCAGGCACGGATTCGGCCCGACGGGATCCTGGCCCCTGAACGGTACGGAACCGCCGAGCCGGCGACGGCAGCCCCAGCCCGCGACGCGGGAACCGCCCACATATCGGTGGTGGACCGCGAGGGGAATGCCGTCGCGCTGAGCAGCACCATCAACCTGGAATTCGGGGCGCATTTGCTGGCCGACCGCACCGGCGTCCTGCTCAACGACGAAATGGACGATTTCTCGCTGGCGCCCGGCGTGCCCGACGCATTCGGTCTGGTGGCAGGCGGCGGCAACCGGCTCGCGCCGGGCAAGCGACCGCTGTCTTCCATGTCGCCCACCATCGTGGTGGGTGATGACGGCGTCGAGATGGTGTTGGGCGCGGCCGGCGGCCCGACGATCATCTCAAGTACGATTCAGGTCATGATCGATGCGCTGCTCTTCGGCATGGACCCAGAAGCCGCCCAAGCCGCGCCTCGCCTCCATCACCAGTGGAGCCCCGATGTGCTCCAGTACGAGCCTGGGTTGCCCGCGTCCGTCGTCGGATCCTTGCGTGGCAAGGGTCATCACCTGGAAGCCCGCGACAAGATCGGCAAGGTCAATGTCGTGATTCGCAGCAAGTCGGGCCTGGCAGGCGCGGGAGATCCCCGATCTGGCAGCTCACCGGCAGGATACTGAAAGGTGCTATTCTCGCGAAGCCAGAACGAAATCCGAATGAAGAGGAGAAACTGCTATGTCGATCGAATTGTTTAGTCTCAAGGGCAAGGTCGCGCTGGTCACCGGCGGAACCCACGGCATTGGCATGGCCATCGCCAAGGGTCTGGCCCAGGCGGGCGCCAAGATCTGCGTGAACGACATCTTTGCCGACAAGCTGGAAGCCGCCAAGAAGGAATACAAGAAGAATGGCATCGACGCCTACACCCTGGTCTTCGACGTCACCAAGGAAGAAGACGTTGATCGCGGCATCAGCCAGATCGAAAAGGACGTCGGTCCGATCGACATCCTGGTGAACAACGCAGGAATCATCAAGCGCATCCCCATCCTCGACATGAAGGTCCAAGAATACAGGGACGTGATCGAGATCGACCTGGTCGCGCCCTTCATCATCTCGCGCCGGGTAGCCCCGTCCATGATCAAGCGCCGGGCCGGCAAGATCATCAATATGTGCTCAATGATGAGCGTGTACGGCCGCAACTCAGTCAGCGCCTATGCCTCGGCCAAGGGCGGCTTGAAACTGCTCACCCAGAACATGTGCTGCGAATGGGCCAAGTACAACATCCAGATCAACGGTATTGGGCCGGGATACATCGCCACCACCCAGACCGAAGCGATTCGTGTCAACGGTCATCCCTTCAACAATCTGGTCATGACGCGCACCCCGGCCGGCCGCTGGGGCGAGCCTGAGGATCTGGTGGGAGCGGCGCTGCTGCTCGCCTCCAAGGCCGGCGACTACATCAACGGCCAGGTGGTGTACGTGGACGGCGGGATCCTCGCCAATTTCGGCTACGTGGCAGGCGAGAACGACGTGAAATAGATTCCTCCGGATCGCGTTGACGGCCCATGGGCTGGGGTTGTAGGGTTCCCGGCAGTCATGGCTACGATCCCCCCAACGCCCACGACTGGCGAGGCCAGCGCCAACCCGCAAGTCACCACCCTGCTTGGCAAAGGAAGCGAATTCGAGGGCAAGCTATCCTTCGAAGGCACCGTCCGCGTGGACGGTAAGCTGTCCGGTGAGGTCTTCACCGAGGACGTGCTCATCGTCGGCGAGGGCGCCGAGGTCAACGCCGAGGTATCGGTCGGCTCCATCGTGATCCAGGGCACCGTGCGCGGAAACATCGTGGCCAAGCGCGGCGTCGAGATTCACACCCCGGGCCGCGTGCGTGGCAACATCAACACTCCGTCGCTTTTCGTCGAAAAAGGAGTCCTGTTCGACGGCCAATGCCAAATGGAGCCAGGCGGCTCTGCGCCCGAGCCGGCATCGCATCGGCCGGCGGGCGGCAAGGCCAGCAAGGGTGGCGGCGGCAGCGCCCCACCCCCACCTTCAACCGGCTAGCAGCCGGGGCTCGTAGCAACCGTGACGATGCTTCGCTGTCTCCTCCAAGTTATCCCTGACCAGGGCGGCGTGCCGCAGGCCGCGGAACAACAACTCCTCGACCTCGACAGCACGGTGTTCGTCATGCTGGGCCTGTTCCTGCTGTTGGCCCTCATCTTGAGCAAGTGGCTGTGGAAGCCGTACCTGCGCGTGCGCGAGGAGCGCGTGCGCCGGATCGAGGGCGCGCGCGCGGAAACCGAGGCGCTGGAGACCAACAGCGCCGGCCGCCTGGCAAGCATCGAGGCCCAGTTGGCCGAGGCGCGTAAGGCCGGCCAAGCCGAACGCGCTTCGGTGCGAGCGCAGGCGCTGGCGCGCGAGCAGCAGGTGGTGGCGCAGGCGCAAGCAGCCGCCCAGAAGATGCTGGCCGAAGCGCGTGCCAAGCTGGATGCGACCCTAGCTGCCGAGCGGGCCAGGCTGGCGGATAGTGCGGCCACCCTGGGACGCGAGATTGCAGAAAAGGTTCTGGGCCGGAGGTTGGCGTCGTGAAGCGCGTATGGTTGCCCCTGGCGGCCCTGCTGGCTTTGGCCAGCGGCTCGGTCCGCGCGGAGGACCACCCTACCCTGACCGAGCCGGTGTCCGGCACGTTTGACCACGAACCTTCGCACACCGGTGTCGCGCCTGCCGCGGGCGAGCCAGCGTCCGGCCAGGGTGAGGCCGCTGCCGAACCCGGCGCAAGCCACGGGGAACACGGCGAGCATGCCGGCGTAGACGCCAAGACGCTGGCGCTTCAGCTTCTCAATTTCGGCGTACTTCTCTTTCTCCTCATCTACTTCGGCGGTCGCGCGCTGAACAAGGCCTTCCGCAGCCGGCACGACCAACTCAAGGCCGACATCGAATTCGCCGCCAGCCAACGCGCGCTGGCCGAGCAGCGTTTCCGCGAGCAGGACGCGCGCCTGGCCAACCTNNGTGCACGAGGAAGGGGACCGCGAGCGCGCCCGCCTGCTGGCCGGAGCCGAGGAGAAGGCCAAGCGTATCCAGGACGAGACGCGCTTCCAGCTTGACCAGCAGGTCAAGGAGGCTGAGCTGCGCCTGCGCGCCGAGGTGGCCAGCACCGCGGTCAAGCTGGCGGACGAACTGCTCAAGCACTCGGTGAGCCCGGATGATGAGCGCCGGCTGGCGCAAGACTTTGCCGCAGGCGCGGAAGCGCCGGCCGAGCAGGCGGGGGTGTCACGCTGATGGCAGCTCTGGCTGGATCGATCGCCCGCCGCTACGCGCGTGCCCTT
>PMJE01000548.1:0-160 GCA_003157315.1 Myxococcales bacterium
GCTCTTGACCCCGCCGGGCGAGCAACTGGGCGAGGCGTATCGGCGCTGCTGCACCTCGGTTTCATGGGTGGGCGAGGCGCTGGCGGCGCGCATGCTCGGCGCCCAGGACACCTGGAACCATCCCGCTTTCTTCGACTACGTCGATCGCTGGATGACCGAG
>PMJE01000548.1:204-3012 GCA_003157315.1 Myxococcales bacterium
GACGTAGCTGTCGACGGACGTGCCATTGCCCCAATCACTGCCGAATACCGCCCGGGTGCCGCTGGGGCTGGGAACCGTGTGCGCTTCCGCCCAGTAACCGAGGACGGAATTGTTCTTGCCCCAACTACGATGCCTCCCCACACGACAGACCTTCCCGGTGTTGGTGTCGGCGATGAGATTCTCCAGCCCGAGAAGGGTCTTGCCCTGCAGACCCGCGGTGTCGTCTGGAATGGTCGACACGAAGATCCAGCCCGGCTGCTTGTACGCCATCGCCGAGATGTGGCCGTCGGGCGGATACGGCCATCCGGTCTTGGGTCCGATGATTGCGCCGCCAGTGCCGTTGGTCATATCCCAGGTCACCAGAATCCCGACGTTACTTAAGGCATCGTCGTTGCCGTCGTCGTAGACCGCGCCGTTCCAGGTGTCGTGGCCGTTCGCCAGCTGGCCTAAAGAAGCGTGATTGTCGGGCACCTGCAATCCCAGGGAGCGGACCAGATTGACGTTGGCGTCCAGAACCTGTCCGCTGCCAGCCTCAAGGTAGGCGAGGGTACCGCTGGGCGCGACCTGCGCCGGCGGCGTTCCGCTGACCGCCTTGGGCCCAAGCACAGAATCGGTGGCGCTGTCATAGATGAACATCTGATTGCCGCAAACCAAACCGAGACGATGCGAATCCCAGGAGGTGAACATCGGGTCATCGCCGTTACTCACCGACGATGATCCGCAGAGAGTGCTGAAGCTGTGCAGCTTGTCCTGCGTCGCTGCGCTGACGTGGTAGCGAATGAATTCCTGATTATCGACGTAGTAGAGAATGTCTGGATCCGAAGTATCCCAATAGACCTGCTCCAGGTCGGCGGGATTGATGTCAAGCGAGCGCAGGTGCTGGTAGGTCTTGCCGTCGTAAAGCTGATGACCCCCGCCGCCCACGCTGTAAAGGATCAGCAGAGATTCATCTGCGTTCCAGGCGGAGATGGTCGTGTACATGGGAACGATCGCGGCATTGGCGCCGGAGCCCGCGACCGCGGTGATGCGCCGGATCGTGGTGCCGAACTCGGCATCGATGACCGTGCCGCCGAGCGCGGGTTTGGCAAGTGCGGTCATCGGGTGCGGATCCTTGTCCGTGACCATCCCGGCGCAGAGATCGATGGTCCCGACAGTCGCGCCCCCGCCTCCACCACCGCCGTCCGCGGCGCTGCCTCCCGAACCACGCGCGACGCCACCCGAGCCTCCGCCGCCGGTTGCCGGTATACCGCCGGTTCGCGTCGTACCACCGGTTGGCGCAGCGCCACCGGTTGCCCGAGTGCCGCCGGTTGCCGGCGTACCACCGGCTCGCGTCGTACCACCCGTTGGCGTCGCACCGCCGGTTGCCGTCGTGCCACCGGTGCGAACCGTGCCACCCGTGTTTGCCGCCCCGCCGGTGACAGCGGTGCTGGTCGCAGTCCCAGAACCGCCGCTCGCCGAGGTGCCGCCAGGGCCGGCACTTCCAGCGGTGCCACTGCTGCCGCCAGAGCCGACACTCCCTGCAGCGCCGCCGCTACCGGCTGCGCCTGCCCCGCCGCCGACAACTGTGGCGCCTGCCACAGCTCCCGCACCCGGGTTGCTGGACGCGCCACCTGAGCCACCGCTGGTTCCACCTTGACCCGCGGTCGCGGTGGACATTGCCCCGCCGCTCGTGTTTCCAGACCCGGTGTTGGACCCGGAACTGCACCCGAGCAGATTCAAGGCGATGGCCAGGGCGGAAGCGACCAACGAAGTCCCACCTTCGATTCCCACGAGGTTTCTCATCGCGACTCTCCTACTGCGGTGGATCCCGCAACCATCAATGGGTCAATGGCTTCGCGCCCGCGAATCCATTCTGCGATCCTGTCACGTATGACTGACACGTGGCACCCGATACCGGACAGTCGACGGTCTCTTTGCCGCTGTTCCACGACCACCACAGCCAGCTCATACCATCCACTGCGGCCTGGTCCATTTCCGACTGATAGTCCAGGTTGGTGTCGCCACCGTAGTTATCGAGGCCGATCTCAATGGGAAAGGGCTGAGTGACGGCAAATTGATGAATGGCCTGCGCGCCTGTGACCACGCCAGTGTGACCCAATAGCAACCCGCCCTGCCACGACGGATAATATCCATCGCTGGTGCCCCAATATGCCTGCCAACCGAACATCGTCTGCGGGTTGCCGCTGACAATCACCGTGTCCACTGCACGAATTGCGTTGCCGTATTCGACAATCCCATAAAGGTCACGGCCTTGGTAGTTGGCCATGATTTCCAACGGATTGGTGTACCCCTGGGCTCTGAAGAATTGGATGTTGGTCTTGGCCGCGTTCGCCCATGCGACACGCCCCGCTTCAGTGCTGGCATCCTCCGTGCTGATGAACTCCTGGCCGGCATCGATGATGACATTGCCTCGGTACTTGCTCATCAAGTCTTTGAGCCACTGCCGGCTCCACACTGCCAAATAGCAAGGCCCGGGCGTGGCAGAAGAACAAGCCGTGCTCGTGGGGGAGCTCAGTGAATAGAAATCACCCCCGCCCAGCGCGCTGTTGATGACGTAATTGTTGGCCGAATCCCAGGTAAAGAGCGATACCCAAACAAGCATGTGCCGCGCAACAACTTCACCCAGGAGAGTATCGAATCCANNCGTGAACAACATGCGCATGGCGTTTGCGCCCATTGCGGATACTTGGTCTACGTCGAGGGTTTGGTCCACACCCGCCGCGACATCTTCCGGTCCGCGCGCAATGATGGGGTTACCCGCGGTGTCGTAGATCTTGTTGCCGATAAGCTGGATGCTCGGGGAACTCG
>PMJE01000521.1 GCA_003157315.1 Myxococcales bacterium
CTCCAACGTCGTTTCGGTGCCGGGTAATGGTTGCCCATTGTGATGATAGATAGTCGTGTTTCAAGAGGTTCTGAACGGGGCCCGCGACCAAAGGCACGTGGCCGAACTGCAGCAGCTTCTGGCGACTTGCCATTGGGTTGAGCCGGTCTACCCCGAGACCTACCAGCATGCCGCAAACCTGTTCCGGCACTGCCGAGCCGCAGGGCGTTCTGTGCGCGGGACACTGGACTGCCTAATCGCCGCCATCGCGCTCGAGCGCAACGTCGAGGTTCTGGCGCACGATCACGATTTCGAGACCCTCAGCGACGTCTGCGGCCTGCGGTTGCTGGGACGCTGAGCGGCTTTTCGTGCGAAGCCCAGCACTTGGCGATCGGTGCGATAGATCGCAGGTCGCCCGCACGATCCGGCGGGCCACCGCCTCTGTCCCCTCACCGCCTGTGTCACCGACACCGCACCCCGACACGCCGATTCCGGTTTCTGCGGCACACATTTGATCGCGTGCCCCATCTCCTGTACGCTCACGGGCTAATCGATTCGTCGGTGATCTGCACATGCAACCACTCAAAATCAAGCCTGAAGCAAGCACGAGATGGGATCTGGTCAGCCTGGGCGAAATCATGTTGCGCCTCGATCCCGGAGATAGCCGTGTCGCGACCACACGTTCATTCCGGGTGTGGGAAGGCGGCGGTGAATACAACGTCGCGCGCGGACTGCGTCGCTGTTTCGGCCTGAGGACCGCGGTGGTCACCGCCCTGGCTGACAATCCGGTCGGCCGACTGGTGCAGGACCTCGTTTACCAGGGCGGCGTGGACCAATCACACGTCAAATGGGTTCCCTATGACGGGGTCGGACGCACGGTTCGCAACGGCCTGAATTTCACCGAACGCGGATTCGGGCTGCGCGCCCCGCTCGGCTGTTCCGACCGCGGCCACACCGCGGTCTCGCAGCTACAACCCGGCAACATCGACTGGAAACTCATTTTCCACGGGGAAGGTGCGCGCTGGTTGCACACCGGAGGGATCTTNNCGCGAAAACGGCACGGTGGCTTCCTACGACCTCAACTACCGCGAGTCGTTGTGGAAGGCCATCGGCGGGCGCAAGCGCGCCATCGAAGTGAACCGCGAGGTGGTGTCCCAGGTCGACGTGCTGTTTGGCAACGAAGAGGATTTCACCGCGGCGCTCGGCTTCGAGGTGGAGGGTGTGGACGAAAACCTGTCGCAGCTCGACCCCGAAAGCTACCTGCGCATGATCGAGCGCGTGGTCGCCGCCTACCCGAATCTGAAGCTGGTGGGCACCACCCTACGCAATGTCAGAAGCGCGACCTGCAACGATTGGGGCGCCGTGTGCTACTACGAGGGGCAGCTCTACTCGGCCACGGTCCGCAACGATCTGGAAATCTACGATCGGGTCGGCGGCGGTGACTCCTTCGCCTCCGGGTTGATCTACGGTTTCCTCGCCGGCCGATCCCCGGAATGGGCGGTGGAATGTGGGGCGGCGCACGGGGCGTTGGCGATGAGCACGCCGGGCGACACCACCATGGCAACCCTGGCAGAAGTCGAAAAGGTCATGAAGGGCGCCAGCCCACGCGTGGCCCGTTGAACTAGAAAGAAAGGCAGCATGAAGTCGCGCGACAAAGCAGAAGTAAGCACCCGTCTGACCGCGATTGGCATCATTCCCGTGGTCAGGGCGGAATCCACCGAAATGGGCCGTCGGGCCGTGGCGGCCATCCTCAAGGGCGGGATTTCAGTCCTGGAGATCACGATGACGGTTCCCGGGGCGGTGCGCATGATTGAGGAGTTGAGCGCCGAGGTCGATCCCGAGGTGATAATCGGCGCGGGAACTGTGCTTGATGCGCAGACTGCGCGCGCCTGTATCGATGCGGGCGCCCAGTTCATCGTGAGCCCCGCGCTTGACCTAGGCACGATTGCCCTGTGCGGACAGCAAGGCATCCTGGTGATGCCCGGCGTGCTGACCCCGACCGAGGTGGTGACCGCCTGGACGGCGGGGGCTGACTTCGTAAAGATCTTTCCCGCGGGCGCGGTGGGCGGGGCGAGCTACCTCAAGGCGCTCAAGGCGCCCCTGCCGCAGGTCAAGATGGTTCCCACCGGTGGGGTTTCGCTGCAAAACGCTGCCACCTTCATCAAAGCAGGGGCCGAAGCCCTGGGCATAGGAGGCGACCTGGTCGATACCAAGGCCTTGCGCGAAGGACGCGACGATCTGATCACCGAGCGCGCCCGGCTGTTCGTGGACATAGTTCAGCAAGCGAGGGCGAAGTAGGAAGACTACGGCCTCGGCACCGTGACAGGCGCGGCAAAGGGGTGCGGTGGCGATCCGGTCACCGCCACNNGCGTACCAGTCGGGCTTGGGCTCAGGCACCCAAACCATGCTTGCGGAAACGTCGCCAATCTCGGTACGATACACCACGGTCGAAGTCAAGACCGCGCCGGTGTTGTCATAGATGGTGGCTGTCTCAGCTTCACCCTCCGGCGCGACTTCCTGCTCAATCGGAACTCCCCAGCGCGGCCCCCTGGCGTCAAGCAACAGCACGCGCCACTTCGACAGCATTTCTGGAAGTTCGAGAACCATGGCCGCGGGCTCGCCGTTGACTGCTGCCACCCTGGTGGTGATGGCAGCATAAGTGTAATCGCTCATCCACTGTTTGTTGCAGTAGCCCATGATGTCGGTGGACGTGGTGGGATCGAAGAGCGTCTGGCTGCGACTGTCCCATCCCCAGCTGCCGAGCGCCCCTTTGGCATAGGGATAGTTCGGGTCGATTCCCGTGATGGTTTCACCCTTGAGCGCGCAGGGTGCGTGTTGGCGCCCATGGCCGTGCCCCACTTCGTGCGCCATGGTCAGGGCCGAATCGCTATCGGCGTAGCCGACCCCCACCCCAGCACGGAGTGACGCCTGACTGACCTTGGTCACCACGAAGCTGATGCCCGCGGTGCAAACCGATTGACAGTAGACACGCAAGCTACTGGCCGGCGTGACCAGGCCAAAGTAGTAGGTGTCGGCGGAAGGCGCATCCTGGGCTCGCTTGGCTCGCACCTGATCCAGCATGGTGGTCCAGTCCACCGGCGAGGTCACGCTGAGCGTGTCGCCGACCGTGAACGACATGGCGTCGATCGGGTACATCGCGCTCATCTGGCTGGCATAAAGAGCAAGCGCGGTCTGTGAAGTGTCGGGCAGCAAGCTGCCGACCTGCAACGGAATAATGGTTATCTTCAGCCCACCCGTGGTCTTCACCCCCAGATCGGCGTCCCCGCTGGCGGGAAAGCGCGCCGTGCCCGCGGTAGCGGGCTGCGCGCCGCACTCCACGATCTCGACCGAGTAATTCAACGGATTTGTCATGGCGCTGGACGGGACGAAAATCTGAAAGGTCGAGGCCAGGGCAGCGTCGGTCGACGAGGTAGTAACCGTCTGCTTGGCATAGTACTCGGTCCCCTGCCCTCCTGACGGCGTCAGGGTCAGCCGGGCGGACAGCTCGCGCGCCGTCCACCCGCTGCCCAGGGTCACAAAGACGCGGAACATGGTGTCCCGACCCTCGACCACGTTGCTGTTGCGTGACCCCGTCGCCACCTCGGTCCCGTTGGTCATGATCGGAATCTTGACCGACTGATACACGGCGATCTGCTGCAGGGTCAGGTTGCTTGCCTGGCTATCAGTGCAGCCATCGCTGCCGGTGTTGCTGCTTTGGAAGCTCGTCGCAGCGTCAGTGCCAACCCTGGCGTCAGCACCGGTGCTTCCGCCCGCAGCCTCTCTGCCTCTGGCATCACGTCCGGCCGCCCCGTCGGGGCTTGGGGCTGAAGCGCCCGCATCCACGGCCGTGCTTCCGCCCAGAGAAACGGTCGCGCCGCCCGAGCCCGAGGTTCCACCGGCTGAGCCGCCCGAGCCCGAGATTCCACCGGCTGAACCGCCAGAACCCGCCGTTCCTCCGGCTGAACCGCCAGAGCCCGACGTTCCTCCGGCTGAACCG
>PMJE01000048.1 GCA_003157315.1 Myxococcales bacterium
CTTGCGATAGACCTTGGACGAGTCAGGGAACATACCTTGTTCCCAGTACAGTTCGGCCAGCGACTCGAGCATCTTGGGGGCGTAGTCACCACCCATGCGCTCGAAGAACTCCCACGCCTTTTCCGGGGAAGCGCCAGGGGTGCGCGCATAGGCCTTGACCAAATCCTTCTTGGCTTCCTTTTCCAGGGGGCCGCGCTGGGCCTTGTCGATCTTGCCCGCATGGCAAAGCTCGATCACATTGACAAAAATCCCCAGCGCGGACTTGAAGTTGCCTAGGTTGATCTCCGCCCAACCCTTCTTGTACACGGCGAATCCGAAGACTGACGACTTGGGAAACTGCTCCACTTTCTCGTAGAACTTGAGCGCGTTCTCCATCTCGCCCTTGGCGAAGAAATACTCGGCAAAGGACAGATAGGCGTTGGGGACATACTTCGACTGCGGGTAGTCCTTGATGAGACGGTGGAAGAACTCCCGGGCCTTGTCGTCCTTCTTGATCATCTGCAGCAAATAGGCGAGGCGGAACAACACCTCGTCCATGCGCTCGTACTTGGAGTGTTTGGACGCCTCTACATAGTACTTGACCGCCTCATTGGCCCATTTCTCGGAGTTCTTCTCGGCTTCCTTCTGCTGATCTTTCAACTTGGCCGCGAGCGACGTGTTCTTCTTCTGTTCAGCCTGGAATATCTTCTCATCGAAGCTGCGCGCCTGCAGGCTATCGGAGCGCTGGTTTTCGGCGTAGAGTTCGCCGAGCCGGAAGTAGAAGTCAGCCTTCTGGGGGTCATCGTTGGGCGTAATCTTGATGAGCCGATTGAGCTGTTCGATCTGCTTCTTGGTGATCTTCTGAATCTTCGACTGCTGCTGCCCGACGAACTGTTCCACCGTCAGAACCGGCCCAGTCTCTTTCTGCTCTTTGGGCGGCTCCTTTGGTTTCGTCAGCTCGGTCTGCGTCGCCGCCTGGACTTCCAGTTCTTTCTTCTTGAACTTCGCATCAGCGAAAGTTGCACTTGAGCCTGCCACCATGCCGACGAGGACGATGCCGAGCGAGGCACAGCGTGTTGAGCGTCGATGATCCGTCATGTTCATTTCCCTTGCTTGGCTGATCTGGGTCCGGTGAGGGTTATTCGCTCGCCGGCGCTGATTCTGCTTCTGGCGCGGGTGCTGCCGCGGGTGCTCCACCCGACGATTCGTCACCTTCTTGCACTGGAGCTTGTTCTCCCCCACCGGCCGGCGCCCCTTCGGGTCCCGCACTTCCGCGCGCGCACTTGTTGAGAAGCTTGTAGCGATAGTACCCGAGCTCGTCACGCCAGTACTCCCCCATGAACGGCCAGAACTCGTGTTCGTCGTCGATACGAACGTTGCTGATGTCCTTCACACGGCTTGAGCCACGGGTCTCCGCCTCAGCCTTGACGTCCTCTTCCAGCTCGCCTTTCTCACCCTGAAGAATCTCGTACTCGATCTTGATCACGCGGGTGATGAGCTGGCGGAGCTCATTCACCAGGCGTTCGACGCGCTTGCGCGCGATTTCCCCGGTTTCGTTCACCGCCAAAGCCCGGGTCACGCCGATTTCGGAATAGATCGTCGTGGCCACCGCGGTGCTCTTCCACGCGGCATCGGCCTCTTCGTGCTGGGTGAGCTCACGGCTAAGTTCACGTGCGGCGTCGAAGCGGCGAACCAAGCTGCGGTCCGAGAGAACCGCGCGCGCAGCTCGTTCGACCGCCGGAGGCAGACCCGACTTGCCGGTCCGGATCTTGACCGCTATCTCGTAAAATTGGTCATTGGCGGTATTGCTGGCCAGTAGCTTGGTCAACCCNNAGGCAATTATAGAAATAGATAGTCGCCTTGACCGTCAGAGCCTCTGCCACTGACTCCGGCTTGATGAAGTACTCGAAAAACGGGGCGCGCAGGGTGTGGATGTTGCCCAGGGCCTTCGAATACCCGGCCTGCTTGAGCATGAAGTTGGCCCACGACGCCTCGAACAGACTGTTCGGCCAGTCATACGCCTCGGGTGAAACCCGGTCGAAGTACTTGGTCGCCATTTCGAACTGGCCAGTGGAGTAGAAAACCCGAGCGAGCGAGAGATTTGCCAAATCCTGGAAGGGCTTGACCTTCGGATCCTGACTCTCCTCCGAGGCCCGCAAGACCGCCTTGAACGCCTCGACCGCAGGCTTGGCAGAATACTCGCGTACATAGGTCGCACCTTCGAACAGCTTGGCCTGCGGGTAAAATGCGCTCTTGGGCGGAACCAAGTTGAAAAGTGACACGGCCTCCTGGAACTTGCCTTTGTTGTAGTTGTACTTGCCGAGCAGGAAGTACAGCTCGTCGCGTACCGCCTCGAGCTGTGGGGCTTCCAGTTCCTGCCGGTTGTACTTGCCGATCTTCTCCAGAACCAGAGCGACATCCACCGGCTGATGAGTGAGCGACGCTAGCCACTGCAAAGTTTCGTTGTAGTGGGGATGGGCAGGGCCCTTCTGTACGATGCGATCAAAGTAGCTCAACGCTGCCGAAAAGAACTTCAGCTTGAACAGCGTCTTGCCCATCATGAACTCGGCCCGCATCTTCGCGCCCGCGTCGCCACCCGCGTCGCCCTCGATGGCCTTGTTGAACTCGATGGAGGCCATGTAGTAGTCGGCGCGCTGATAGAACTTCTCGGCTCGATCGAGCGCGGGGAAGCCAGTGCCACCCTCCGACGAAGTCTCACTTGCAGCCTTGGATTTCGGCGAAGTCTCGCCCGCGGGCGTGGCTCCGGCTGGCTTGCTCTTGCGCCGCCTTTGCGCCCAGGCATCGGACGTCACCGCCAGGGTGAGGGCGAAAAGCACGAACAATACGCAACCCTTTTCACGGCTCATGGATGACCTCGCGTCAGTGACGCCCACCTCAGACAAATTAGGCGGGCAATTGGTGGAAGAGACTAGTCAAGTGATTGGTGTCGCCTACTCGGTCGCACGACCGTAAGCTAGTATTTGAGGTGTTTGCAGGGCTTCAACTCGCGAAGCGAAACGATCGTGTCGATCACCCTACCGTCGGTGTTAGGCGTCGAAACCGGGCCATCCTAGGCACGCGGATCTGAGGTGTCAAGGGGGAACATCCCACCCCAAACTGCCTTCAACCACGCGAATCTGCGGAACAAAATGTCGCTCTGCGGGGCTGCGATTCCCTGTTGACAGGCGACCTTGCGAGGCTTAGATGATCACTGCCACCCCACCGTGCTAGCCATCGGCTTCGGCCGAACCGTACAGGAGGAGTCTTACGATGAGCCTGAAACTGCGCGCCCCGTCTTGCCGCCTGCGGCCCGCCCTGGTTCGCGCCTCTCTGCTTTGCGCGTCACTTCTCGCTCTTGCCGCTTTCGGCAGCATGGCATGCGAGGACAACGGCATCGGCCGTCGCTGTGATCTGTTGGCCGACGCGGGAGCGGCGCAGGCCGTCTACAACAACCAGGCACTCGAATGCCCGACCCGCATCTGCCTGAAGCCTGTTTGTACAGGGCAGTGCGGGGATACTGGCCCCTACTGCTCATCGACCTGCTCCCAAGACAGTGACTGCGAAGGACGGAAACGGGACAACACGGACCCCAATGACAAGGGTTGCAAGAGTGGCTACACCTGCGGCGAGGCCTTCGTGGTTGGCCCGCTCTGCTGCCAAAAACTCTGCCTCTGCAAGGACTTCCTTGCGTGTGACAAGCAGAGAGACCCCAACTGTTCATCGGCTCTCCAGACTCCCCTCACCTGCAAAATAGACCCGACAACCGGCAGAAATGGCTGTGTAGAATAGCAGCGACGGGTTGCCCGCTGTGTCTGGCCCACCGGCGAGGGGACGCGCAGCGCTCGGGGCTCGCGCGGAGGATCTAGCCGCCTCGCTGCTGGCAGCGCGTGGCTATCGCATCATCGAACGAAATTGGCGCCGCCCCGAGGGAGAGTTGGACTTGGTGGCCGACGATCGAGGCGTCCTGGTCTTCGTCGAGGTCCGTTCACGCACGGGTGAAGAACGCGGACATCCACTTGAAACGGTGAATGCTCACAAGCGAGCCCGCGTGGTGCGCGCTGCTCGAATGTACCTGGAAGCTACCCAGCCCACTGCGACGGCCTTTCGTTTCGACGTCGTGGGGGTTACCTTCCCGTCTGAAGGAGGCCAGCCCGCGATCACCCATGTGGAAGACGCGTTTCGCGTGAGTTGATTCCATTCACATGGGAACCCTGAAAGGGTTCCCATATCCTTCGGCCCCCCACCCGCCACC
>PMJE01000595.1 GCA_003157315.1 Myxococcales bacterium
TCAGTGGTTCCTGCCGGACACCGCACGCAACACTTACAGCTCCATCGCACGCTACGGCTTCGTCATCCTGATCGGCGCGACCTGGATGATCCCTGGACTCTTCGGCGCTTACCTGGCCGTGACGGTCGTCCCCATCTTCGGCCTGCTGACTGGAGCGCAATAGCGACTCGCCAGCTTCCAGTTGGAGAGCCGTGTCGAGGATAGAGTGCTGGGGACTGTGTCTGTGTTTGGGGCTGGCTCAGGCCTGTGCCCACGAGGAAGCGCAAGCCCGCACGTGGGTCCATCGCCTGACCCTGCGAGGCCAACACCACTTCTCAGCGCACGAAATCGTAGCGGGCTTATCCCTGCAGTCGACCGGCTGGTGGCCGCTTGCCCGCAAGACCCAGTTCGACGAAGGGGCCTTGCGCGTCGACGAAAAGCGTGTCGTTGCCTACTGCAATCAGCACGGCTACTTCGACGCGCGCGTGGTGGGCGCCCAGGTCGCGCCGCATGGCAAAGACGCGGTGGATGTGACGATCACCATCGACGAAGGCGAGCCCACACTGATTTCCGGGGTGAGCCTGCAGGGGCTGGACAGTGTTCCCGAAAGACCGGCGCAAAAGCTGCGCCAAAGTACGCCGCTGCGAGCCGGCAAGAGCTTCGACTACGCTGACTTCGTCGCGGCCCTAGCGTTCGTGCGCGATCAGCTGAGGCAGCAAGGCTACGCCTATGCCCAGGTCAATGGCGAGACCAAGGTGGATCGGTCGGCCCACCAGGCCGCAGTGACCCTGTCGGTTTCGCCCGGTCCTGTGGTGCACGTCGGTGTCATCGGGGTGGAGGGTAACCAGCACATCCCGGAGGATTCCATCCGCCGGCGTCTCACCTTCGAGAAAGGCGATCTCTTCGATCCGCGCGAGTTGGAGCGCAGCGAGAATCGCATCTACGGCCTTGGTGTCCTGTCCGCGGCAACTATACGAATACCGATTGCCCCGCAACCCACCGCAGACGTGACTGTGCAGGTCGAGCCGACGCAGCGGCTGCACGAACTGCGCCTAGGCGGTGGAGTGGGTGTGGAGCAGCAGCGCGAAGAGGCGCGGCTACGCGCCGAATGGATGGTGCACAGTTTTCTCGGCGGCCTGCGCACTCTGCAGCTGACTGCCAAACCCGCCTATGTGGTGGTGCCGGGCCTCACCAACATCAGGCAACGGGGTTTTGCCGCCGATGGTGAGGCCCAGTTGGTTCAGCCCGACTTCCTCAATACAGCGTTGACCGCACAGTGCCGCGTGGGATATCGGCTTCAGATCCAGGACGGGTTCGAGTATTACGGCCCACGCGGTGGTGTGGGTTTGGAACGATCCCTCTGGCGCGACCGCATCGTGCTGGGGGCCTCCTGGAATTTGCAGTATTTTACCTTCTTCGACATCAACATCGCCGCGTTCAATCCCGTGACCACGCCCCTGGGGTTCGGATTCCAGAATCCCTACCGCCTCGCCTATTTGGAGGAAGTGCTTGAGCTGGACCTGCGCGACAACCGCATCTCGCCGCACAGGGGAGTCTGGCTGGGCGCACATGTCGAGGAGGGGTTCTCCCAGATTGGCAGCGACTTTCGCTATTTCAAGGTCGTGCCCGAGGCGCGAGCCTATCTTCCCATCGGCCGATACGCCACGGTGGCGGTGCGCGCGCTGGTGGGATGGCTTGATCCGTTCAGCATGGAACACGACAGCCCAGTAACCAGGCGGTTCTTCCTCGGCGGTCCCTCAGGACAACGCGGTTTTAGCTACGGCCGCTTGGCACCGCAGGTCGTGGACCCAGCCACCGGCAACCGTATCCCGATCGGCGGCGATGGCGAGACGCTGTTTTCAGGAGAGCTGCGTGTGGGCACCTTTCGCGTTTGGGGCAACCCGCTGGACTTCGTGGCTTTTGTCGACGCGGGCGACGTCACACCCAGCCTCATGCAGCTTCACCTTAATGACCTGCACTACGCCGTCGGCCCGGATCTCCTCTATCAAACGCCGATTGGCCCGATGCGTGCCGGTCTCGGTATTCGGCTTAATCGGCTGGGGGAGAACGGTCCCAATGGGCTCTCCAACCCCGACCCTGGCCAGCGCTTCGCATTCCATATCACGCTGGGAGAAGCTTTCTAGCCCAGGAAGCATCCATATACAAGGAGCCCGACAGCATTGAGGACGCATCATTCGCTAGGGTCGCTGTTTCGTTTCCTGGCGTGGCTGTCTGTTGCCGCAGCGGCGGTTATCGGGCTCAGTGTTGGAATTCTGATTGCATGGACGCACACGGCAGCTGGCGACGCCTGGATCACACGACGGGTCGAGGCCATTGTCAGGGAAACCGTTCCGGGCCTTGCCGTGCAGCGCGTGCACCTGATCCTACCTGCGAGCCTTGACGGTTTCGGTGTCAGCGTACGCGACACGACGGGCGTTGAGGCGATTTGGATTGCGCAATTGCACGCGCGCATCGACCTGCGCGCGCTGCTTTCGCGCAAATTGCGAGTCGAGGCTCTGGCCCTTTTCGAGCCGCGTGTGACCGCCCGCCAACCTGCTCGCCAAGGCCTGAATCTGGCTGCGTTGGTGCGCAATCCCGATGGGCGACAGGGCGCAGCCCGGGCACCCTGGACATTCGAGATTCACGATTTCGTGTTGAACGGAGGTGTGCTCGACTGGCAATCGAGTCAAGGTCACCAGTCCGCTCGCGACGTGAGAGCGACTGGCAGCGTGCTGGTCGATGGCGGTCAGGTGCGGGCAACGCTGCGCCTGTGGGCTTGCGGCCAGGCAGGCTCGCTGGCGCCGACGGCTTCACTCGATGCCGCGGGTGTGATTTCCCGAGATCGCATCGATTTGCGCATCAATCACCTGTCCGGCGAAGGGCTGTTGGCGCAAGGGCCTCTGCTGTTGCAAGGCACAGTGCGTGGGCCGTACAATGCGCTCGATCTGGACCTCTTCGCGAAGCTGCCGCCGGTAGCTGACGCCCACGTCAGCGGCCGATTGGGCCTGGCCGGCGGACTTTCGTACGATCTGTTGGTGGACGCCGCCCGCATCAGTCCTGGCACGCTGGTCGCGACTTGGCCGGCGGCCTCACTGACCTTCGCCGCCAAGCTGCGTGGCACTGGCGTGCCCTTCGGCACACACCCGGTCGCCGCGCTCAATGCGGCCTTCCGACAGTCCGAAATCGTGGGAATAGGACCCCTGCAGGGCCGTCTCGAGGGAAACATCGAGGGGCGGAACTGGCGCCTGCGCGAATTGGTTGTGAAAGGCCCCGGGCTTGCCTTGCTGGCCACCGGAAGCGGACAGGATCGGCGACTCGCCCTCGACTTGCGTGGGCAGGTCGCCCGAGTCCAGGGTCTGCCAGGCCTGCCCCGCGGACTACGTGGACGGGCGCAAGTCCATGCACATGTCCGCTTGGATCTGCCGAGCACTATCGACTTCCTGTACGTCTGGTCCAAGGTGAATGACCTGAGTTACCAAGGCCACAGGGTGGGCGAAGCCGAGCTGGAGTTGACCGCTGATGGCCCTCTTGCGCTGCCCAAGGGGCAAGTTCACATGAAGGCGCGCGACGTGCAATGGACGTCAGAAATCGGCCGTGTCGACCAATTGAATCTGCAGGCCGCCTTCGGCAAGCGACTCGTCGTGGCGGGTTCAGCTAGTGGCGCTTTCGGCCAGGCGCGCATGGAAGCGTCGGGAACCCTCACACCAAGCAGCGCGGATATCAACTTGCGCCGATTCTCGGCCCGCCATGGCTCCTATTCTGTGGTGTTGCAGGAGCCGGCATCGCTACAGTGGCGAAAGTCGCACTTTCTGGCTGTGAAGAACCTTCATTTGGCAGCCCTGGAGGGAAGCATTCAAGCCGAGGGCGAGTACCGACAGCGAACCCACGAGATCACGGCCCACGTGGTTGCCAACCGGGTGCGCGTCCTGCCCAGCGGTCGGGCTGCTAACCTGGATCTCCATCTCGCTCTGGCGAGCATGCGAATGCAACTTGCAGCCCGGTTGGGCATCGATTCCTTGCCTCCGGCCAGCGCCACAGTAGAGTTGCCGGTGTCGTGGGCGGCTGGCGCCGCTTTGCCCGCCTTGGCCGTCACGGGGCCCGTGGCCATCCATCTGGATGTGGCGGAGATTTCGGTGGCGGCCTTGCCCCAGGTGATCCGAAGCGAGATAGGTCTTCGCGCAGGGCAGCTTGCGCTCGCGGCTGACATTAGCGGCGACGTCGCCCATCCGCAGGCTCGTATCCGTGCCTCGCTTCGCGATGGCGCTTTTCGCTCCATCGACGGAATCGCCGCCGTGGTGACCGCCGGAGTCGGCGGAGAGAGCGTCGATGTCCAGGCGACCGCAAGCCTGCACGGTGCCACCGTCGCAGAGGCCACCGGGCAAATACGAACAGACCTGGCGAGCATTCTTGTCACACGCCAATTTCCGGCCGGGTCGCTGCAGGCGGAAGTGAATCTGCCGGCTGTCGATATGTCACAGTTGCTGGGCAAGGCAGTGACCGGTCGAGTGGCCGGGCACGCCCAGCTAGGCGGAACTCTGGCCAACCCTACCGTCGAACTGGATTTGGCAACGGCTAGCGCCGAGATCGCGGGCGTCAGCTTTGCGGAGCTTGCGGCACACGGTGAGTACCGGGCGAGCCGATGGCAGGCCAGCGCGAGGGCGAGCCAGCTGGCGGGCGGCAGCCTGAACGCCGGCTTGACGGGTGAAAGATACCAGGTGTTGGATGGTCACTTGCAGGCCAAACAAGTGAACATCAGCTTCCTGCAAACGCTGGTACCCGATTTGGTCGCGGCCAGCGGCCTGCTCGACGCTTCCCTCAAGCTGGACAGCCCGCATGGTCGCGCTAGCGTTAGCGGCACGCTTGCCTTGGGGCAGGGAAGATTCGTGCTGCCCGGTTGGCCGGCGTTCGAGCAGGTCGATCTGCGTGCCAGTCTCGCCAGTGACCACATCCAAATCGAGAAGTTGGCCACGAAGATGGGCAGGGGAAAGATTGCGCTCACCGGGCGTATCGGGCTCGACGGCGTGCGCTTGACCTCCCTGTGGGCGAAGGCGCAAGCCGAGAGCATCCCTATCAGCACCGCGGCAGTGTCGGGTGCCACCTTCGACGGCGATGTCGAGGCCACTGGCGAGGTGGAGAGCAGCCGGCTCGACGCGACGATGCGCGTGACCAAGGGCAGAGTGGAGATTCCACGCCTGGAGAGTGGGCGCAAGTTGCAGAGCCTGTCGCCCATGCAAGGCGTGGTGTTCGTGGGTGAGCCGACCACAGCACCATCGCCCGAGACAAGGGCAGTGCTCCTTCCGCAAAGCGTGCACCTGGTCGTGCAGGCCGACAACTTCCTCGTTCACGGGAAAGACATCCAGGCTGCCTGTAACGTGAAACTTTCCCTGGATGACAACGGCGAGAAGACCCAGCTGGCTGGCCAGATCACCACCCAGTGGGGCAGCGTGTTTCTCTTCGGCAATCATTACACGGTAAACCGGGCCAACCTGAGATGGAATGGCAGCGAGAATCTTGATCCGGCACTCGATATCCAGCTTTTCAATCGCCTTCCCGAGGTGATGGTCATCATTTCAGTGAGGGGCACGGCCAGCAAGCCCGACCTCAGCTTCTCAAGCGACCCGCCCACCTACGGCAAGGCCGACCTAGTCAGCCTTGTTCTCACCGGGAGGCTGCCCGACGCTTCCGCGGGAGGACGTGGCGATTTGAGCGGCAGCGCCCTGTCCGCCATTTCAACCGCGATCGTCGGCAACCTTGCCGAGCGAATGGCTCCGCTGGGCGGAGGGGTGGTGCGCGTGCAATCGGTTTCCGCCACGTCCACTCAGTCCGCGCAAGCCGCGGCCATACCCCAGGCGGCAGGCCCACTGGCGACCCGGGTGGAGATCGGGAAAACCCTCACCGACCGGGTCTACGTCGGCTACGCACACATCTTCGGCGCTGTTGAAAATGAGAACAGCAACGAAGGTCGCTTTGAATACCGAATGTCGCGTAGCTGGATACTGCAATCGGAATATGGCGATGCCGGCGTCGGGGGCTTCGACCTTTTGTGGACCACTCGCTACTGACGCCGCGCGAGGTCGCGCCTGCTTATGCCAGTCACCCACAGGGACTTTATCGCCGTCCAATGAAGGACAATCCAGTGAGCTTGACTACTGCCTGGGCGCGACACAGAGATTTCGGAGACTAGGTCAGGGGGCACGGCATCTAACTCCCGTGGCATGAAGATTGAGGGCCTCGTTGGCGGCCAAAGGAGCGCTGACGCAGAGGAAGGAAGAACGGCGATGAGCAAGAGGCGAANNGCCAGGATCAGCCTGGCAGTTCGGGTGCATGGTCCCAGGAAATGTCCGATCACGACACCGAAGAACTGCCAGAGGTGACCGACGATCAGATAGTGGAGATCGTGGCGGAGGGTGCCGAGTTTCTCGGCGTCTCCCAAACGCATCCGTGAACCACTAGTCACCCGAATCACGAAGGCGGAGAGCGCGATGCGCCTCGGCTCTGTCAGAAAGGCACGGCGCCGGCCAAGTCCGGTGAACTGCGAGGAATGAGGGAGTCCGGAAAAGCAAACTCATTGCAGCCACCACCGTCCGATGCCTACGAGCGCCCCGGCGAGCACCAGCCACGCGGAGTTGAGGCGGAACTTGAGCAGCAACAAGGCGCCTAGGCCGGCAATCGCCACTGTAAGTACGTCGGTAAGCGCACTGCGACCGAGGTGCCAGACGACGGTAGCGATGAGCGCCAAGGACGCGACATTGACGCCGTCGAGAAATGCCCCCGCCGTGCGCGAGCGCCGCAGGCGCGGGACTAGCGGCCCGGAGACTGCCACGAGAACAAACGAGGGCAGGAAGATACCGAGCNNAAGACTGGCCCCGGCGTCACCTGGCCTACAGCCACGGCATCGAGGAGCTGGGACTCGGTCAGCCAGTGACGGTGGTCCACCAGGTCGGCGCGCAGGAACGCGAGGAGGACGTAGCCACTCCCAAAGAGCACGGTGCCCACCTTGAGAAAGACCGCGAAGAGCCCCAACAAGCTCGCGGATGCGACCGCTGCGGCAGCCGGCGTGGCCGCGCTGCCGAGCGTAGAGAGCACGGGGACAGCTACGCCGCGCAGTCCTCCGCGTTCGGGGACAGCCTTGGCAATCATCGCCAGTGTGCCTCCGGCAACCAGGACCGCGAGCGCGTCGACACCGGCGAAGCTGGCGACCACGGCGCCGAACGCGATCGCGCCCAGCACCAAGGACTTCACTGCGGAGCGCCCGAGTCCCAGGAGAGCCTGCAAGACGATGGCAATGACCACTGGTTTGACTCCGTAGAGAAGGGAGGCGATCTGTGGCAACGCTCCGAAATGTACGTAAGCCCATGCGCAGCCGAAAACGATCAACGCGGCAGGAAGGATGAAGCATGCTCCACCAAGGAAAAGGCCGGCCCAGCCTGCGCGCCGGTAACCAATGAAGATTGCCAACTCGGTCGAGCTTGGACCGGGGATGAGGTTCGCCGCGCCGAGAAGGTCGAGGAATTCCTCTCGGGTGAGCCACGCCCGTCGACGGACCACCTCCTGCTCCATCATCGCGATGTGAGCCGCTGGACCGCCAAAGGCAGTCAGACCCAGGCGCAGAAAGAAGAGCACCACGTCGCGCACCGCGCGCCCTCGCGGGCTCGGGGGCGGCGCCTCTTCAGTCACGCGTGGTCCTGCTCTTGTGAGTCAGGCGGGCGTCGATGGACCATGAGCCTCCTCCGACGATGAGGAGGAAGATCGCACCCAGCAGCATCGACCAGTCGGTGCGTGCCTCATGCGCCATGGCCCAGAACCCGCTCTTGAAGAGCATCGGGAGCTTGGTCGTCGCGATGGCGACAAGCATATCGATGATGAGTGGCACGGTGGCGAGCCTGGTGGCGAGACCCAGGAGGATGAGCAGGCCGCCGCCAATCTCGAAGACGCCGTCGAAGGGCGCGGTGAAGCCCGGCCACGGGATGCCAATCTTGGCAAAGCGCCCGACCCCAAGCGCGGCCGGAAATAGGAATTTCTGGATGCCCTCGGAGAGGAACACCGCACCCACGATGAGGCGCACCAGCACCACCGTCGCCGGCGCGCTTGTCGCCAGAACTTTCGTCACGAGTTCCCTACCCCGATTGTTCATGGCTCCACCTCGCTACTCCTACCAAGCACAACCTAATCGTGCCACTCCCCGACCTCCCGTTTGGTAGTCGCGACAGAAATCGCGCGCCCTCGTGGCGAGGCGCTGGGATGGGGCGGTTGCCCGCGTGGCCGCCTCTTCCGGTATCACGCTGTCTGCGACTGGATCATGGCGAATGCGGGCAGGGGAGCGTCCCAGCAAGCCTTAGTCCCCGCCATGCGGTCACGAACGGGTAACGCCATTTCTTAGGGTGTTGCGATTCCGTGCCGACATGGACGCACCCGATGCGATGACCGAAGACAGAATGATCCTCTCACGGGGCCGCTCTGCGAAACAAGTCATCCGGGTTAAGTCCCAGCCTTCGAACGGTCTCGTGATCGGGGACGCCGGTCGACGGAAGATCGTGCACGGCCTGAAAACGACGGAGCGCCGCCTCGGTCGAGGCGTTCGCATCCTCTTTCATGAAGCCCCCCGCCGACAGTTTGTCGCGAATCTTCTGCTCGGCCCCTGGCATTAGAAGACCCTCGGGCGTCTGGGCAAGCGGCGTCGTCTTTGGCTGTTCTCCGGTTGGTGCTACTCGCAGCTTACCCGTGCGCGGCGCTCTTTCAGCGGAGGATGGCTTCTCCGCGGCTTCGGGCTGGGCCGGCTCAGTCGTCTTCGCGTGAGCACAGCCGACAAAAGCGAGCGCGAGGAATGCGATGCTCAGGGTTTCGGCTACTCTCATTTCTTATCGCTCCCGGTTTCGATTTTTGGCGGCTGCGCTTTCGGCGGTCCCTTGTCCTTTTGCAGGGCGTGTGTGGCCTGGGTCAGCACGCTCTCTTTCTCTGGGGACGCCGGGGGCGGAAGATGAGCGAACCCCGCGGAGATCCCTTCGACGAAGGCGTTGCGTAGGACACCCAAGATGGTCGGCCAGATCTGGACGTCGGGCTGATCGAGGCGACCTTGGATGGGGATGACGGTCGCGGCCGCGTTGCGCCCCGGGACGCGGTCCGAGAACAGGCGGAGGCCCTTGTCGGCGATCCACGCCTTGAGTTTGTTGCCGAAGCCATCCTCGGTT
>PMJE01000367.1:0-9839 GCA_003157315.1 Myxococcales bacterium
ATGGGTTTCATCTCGATTCTCGGGGTTTCCATCCAGGACGCACTGCTGGTGGTCACCTACGCGCAGCGCTTGCGCAAACAAGGAGAGTCAGCGGAAGCCGCCGCCAGGAAGGCAGCCGAGCGCTGGCTCCGCCCGGTCCTGATGGCCTCCTCGGTGGCCATGCTGGGTCTTTTCCCCGCCGCCTTGTCACGCGGGATCGGCTCGGAAACCCAGAAACCGCTCGCCATCGTGGTCATTGGCGGGGCTCTGGCGCTCGCCATCCTGCCACGCCTGTTACAGCCCGCGTTGCTCTTGCTGGCTTTCCGGAAACGGCCGCAGCCCGACTTGTTGGGTTGAGGGCATGGGTGCTAGTCACAGAGTCTCCCGCGAGTTCGCCCCAGACCTCGCCACCGTCAGGCTAGCTCTGGGCGCGAACGTCCGTGGCCACGCGAGTGCTGCCCGATGTGGTAGCAAGCGTACCAAGTGACACGTGTGGCCTAACCGGCCACATGTACCCGACGCGAGGGTTTCGGGCTCCCTAATCTCGCGCGCGCTTTCCGCCGATATAGCAGAGACTGCATGAGTACTGGACCGCCCCCTATCCCAGCGCCGAAGGCACACCGATCGCGCGTAGTCGGTCGCTACGTCATGTATGACGAGATCGCGTCCGGTGGAATGGCGACTGTCCATATCGGGCGGCTGTTGGGCGCCGCGGGATTCTCCCGTACCGTAGCCATCAAGCACCTCCATCCCCACTACTCGCACGACGCCGAGTTCGTCTCCATGTTTCTCGATGAGGCGCGCCTCGCAACTCGGATCCAACACCCCAACGCCACGGTGCCGCTCGATGTGGTCGTGCTGGAGGAGACCGGAGAGATCTTCTTGGTCATGGAGTACATCCATGGCGACAACTTCGCGCGCCTGCTCCGGGGTGCGCGTGCCATGAAGACCGCAGTCCTCCCCGCAATCAACGCAAGCATCATGAGTGGCGCCCTGCACGGGCTGCATGCCGCGCACGAAGCTGCGAACGAAATCGGGATCCCCCTCAACATCGTCCACCGCGATGTATCGCCCCAGAACATCATGGTCGGGGTGGACGGGGTGTCGCGCGTCCTCGATTTCGGCATCGCAAAGGCGGTTTCGCGCTTCCAGTCGACCGGCGCAGGGAAAACCAAGGGCAAGTTTGCCTACATGGCACCAGAACAGATGGGCGCCGGCGCCGTGGATCGCCGTGCCGACATCTTCGCCGCTGGGATCGTCTTGTGGGAGGCGCTGACGATGAAGCCCCTCTTCCATGCAGATGATCCGGGCCGCGTGGTCTCCAAGGTGCTGACCGCGCCGATTGCGCGTCCGATCTTCATCAACAGCATGGTGTCGCCCGCCTTGGACCGAGTCGTCATGAAGGCCCTCGATCGAAACGTCAACAACCGATTCCAGACGGCCCGCGACTTCGCCACTGCCATTGAGGAAGCGATTACCGTCTCGACCTCGCGCAAGGTGGGCGAGTGGGTCGCGCAAGTGGGCGGCAAGGACTTGGCAGAGCGCGCCGACCTGGTTTCTCGCATCGAGAGTGTGTCGTTCGACGCCACGGTGTCCAGCGATCCGCTGCAAGTGCTTCGATCCAAGCGAATGGCGACCACCGCGGAACTGAAGGAAGAACCAACCGAGAGCGGGGACAGCACGGCCGGACGCGCGTCCAGCCTGAGCGATCCGAGCCACGCATCAAGCACGGGCCGGGGCGAACTGTTGCCCACGCCGCCCACCGGCCTCTCGACATACTCTCCGCCTTTGGCACATAAACCGTGGCCTGCCTTCGCGGGCGCATTTCTGCTTGCCCTCGCCCTCAGCGCAGGCGTCTTCGGGCTGGTACATCGGAATCGCGTGAAGGCGGTCGACCGGGTCAGCTCCGGGCAGCTAGCCCAAACTACCCTCGGCGTGGGAGTTGCGCCCGCGCCGCTGTTGCCGAAAAACACGACGAGTCCCTCGGTTGCCGCTGTGACGAAGGCGCCGACGACGGTGCCAGACGCCGCGCCACCTACGTCCGCCATTGCCGCACCGGCAGCCGTCACGGCCACCACCGAGCCAGACCGACAGGCAGCCGCGACCGCACGCCGCTCGAATCCGAAGACCGCAGCCGCAAGATTGTCGAAGACCGGCAAGGCGCGAGCGACGAAGAATTGTGACCCTCCCTATACCATCGACCCCAACGGCATCCGTCGGGTCAAGCACGAATGCCTTTGAACCCGGCTTTGCCAAGCGAGGGCTGACATGAAGACCTGTCCAACATTGATTGCGTTTTTGGTGGGCGGCGCATCGCTCGGTTCGGTCGCCACGGCCGCGGAATCCACGACATGCGCCGACTCCTACGAAAAGGCGCAAGAAGAGAAGGCGGCTGGGCACCTCAAGGCTGCACTCGTTCAGCTGAAGAGCTGCATCGACCCGACCTGCCCCAAGTTCATTCGCGACGATTGTGTCCGGTGGATGGACCAGACGGAGAGCGCTCTTCCCACTGTCGTCTTCGCCGCTCGGCGGGACGGGAAGGATTTGACGGACGTCGAGGTTGCCAGTGATGGCGAGCCGTTGCTTAGCTCACTCGACGGCAAGGCCGTGCCTGTGGATCCTGGCTCCCACGACTTCTCGTTCAGTGTCCCGGGCTTTGCTCCCATAAATCGGCAGATGCTTATTCGCGAGGGCGAGCGAAATCGAATCATCGATGTCGAGTTCGGTATCCCACACGATAGCGTCGCATCGCTGACATCGACCACAAGCGCCGACGCCAGTCGACCCGGCAAACCTGGAGCGTTCACGCGCTACTTGCCGTACGGGCTGGCGGGCCTCGGCGCGCTGGGAGTCGCCGGTTTCGCCCTATTCGGCATCGAGGGAAACAGTCAGAAGGGAGATCTCGAGCGCAGCTGCTCGCCCTACTGTCAATCTAGCCAGGTAGACAGCGTGAAAACGAAGTACTTGCTCGCGGACACGTGCCTGGCCGTGGGCCTCGTCTCGGCTGGTGTCGCAACCTATCTGTTCCTGACGAGACATTCCGCAGGCGCAAGCGGCCGCGACCACGCGACTTCCATCGAGTTTGCTCCTCGAACTTCCGGTGGCGGAGGCGTTGTACAGGTCTTCACAGCGTTCTAACCCATGCACGGTGGAGGCTACTCATGACTTCGGCACCGAATGCCGCACGGCTGTTACCGCTTGTTGCCGTGATGGCGGGCCTGGTTTGCATTCAGTTGGCCTGCAGCCTGCAGAGTCTTGACTATCTGCAGAACGGGGGCCCGCGGGATGGCGCGATCGGAAACCAAGACGTGGACATGTCCACCCCAGATACGGTCAGCCCAAGCGGTGCCCTCCTCGATGCGACCCGGGATGAAGGCATGCTCTCCGACGCCTCGGTCCTCGATGCGTTCCCAACCTTGGACAGCTCTGGACTGGATAGCCAGATCCACGACAGTCTGGTCCTCGACACCCGCGGCGAGGTCGGAAACAACCAAGGCACGGACACGTCCAGCCCAGACACGGTGGGCACAAACGGCGGGCTCCTCGACGCTTCGGTCCTCGATGCGCCGCCAGCCTTGGACAACTCCGGCCCGGACAAGCCAGACGCGCCTTCGCGCGCAGACACGGCTTTCGGAGGAAGCACAGGGACGGCAGATGCCAGGACACCGCAGGGTGGCGCCGGTGGGCACTCCTCCAGCAGCGGCGGCTCTTCAAGCACTGGCGGCACTTCCAGCACTGGCGGCAACTCGAACACCGGGGGTACCGGCGGCACCAGTTTGATCGACGGTGGAGCCGGCGGACAAGGTGCAACCGGGGGACAAGCGGGCGCCGCCGGCGGAGTCGACGGGGGCACGAGCACCACGGCATGTTCAGGGGTGCTTCACGCGAACATCTGTTGGTACCTTGGCGCCCAAGGATCTAGCTGCCAGCAGGCCTGCGCGAGCCACGGTCAACCGGCGTCGGGCGCGGCCAGTCACGTGGGTACAGCAATGCAAGGCGGGAGTCTTGCTGAGTGTGGAGTCATTCTCGGACTGCTCGGCATCACCGGCACACCCTCTACAAGCTTCGGATTGGACGGGCTCGGTTGCTTTGTGCGTGCAAACGGCAACTCTTTTTGGTTCAGCCTTCCCAACTTCAGTGCCACGGCAAGCCAGGGGAATGCGAAGTTGGTCTGCGGTTGCGCCCAGTAGGCAGGACTCGGCGAGGACACTATCGGGTGGACTGCGCCTCGTGATCGGCACAGCAGACCGGCTGCTCTCCCCATCCTGGCCGATGGTCAGCTCACGCGCGCACCATCGCTCGCCAGTGGCAAGCGAACCGCAAAGGTTGTCCCCTGGCCAAGCCGCGAATCGACCGCCACTGACCCTCCACTCGCCTCGATCACCCGCTTGACGATGGACAGCCCGAGTCCTGTCCCTTTCTGCTCGCGCACGCGCAGAGCCCGAAAGAACGGATCGAATGCCTGGCGGGCTTCGTCGTAGGACATCCCCACCCCGTTGTCAGAGACGCGCAGCTCGTATTCCTTCCCCACCACGCGCCCGCGGATCTCGATCTCGGCCTGGACTTCTGGACGGCGGTATTTCACGGCGTTGTCGGCGAGATTGGACACCGCTTGCCGAAGCAGACCCTCCGCACACTGGACTTTCGCCGGCTCTACCGCCGCCTGCAAGGTCACGCCCTCGGCACCCAGGCGCGCGGCAAAATCGTCGCGGACTTGCGCCACCACCAGCGCTGGGTCGCCAACCCCGCCCCGCGCCGCGCTTTCGCCGACGCGGGACAACGCGAGCAGATCCTCGATGATTGCCTCCATTTGTGCCACCCCACGCTGCAAAATGGCCGCAGTGGTCGTCTCTGCCGGCAATCGTTTCGTGAGCACGGACGTCGACATGCTGATGGTGCCCAAAGGACCCCTCAGATCGTGTGCCACCCGCCCGGCAAAGGCATCGAGTTCCCGGTTGCGCGTCTCGAGCGCGAGCGCGTGGCGGCTGACCGCATCCTCGCGCTCGCGTACCAGACGGGTGCCCCAGAAACCGATGCCCAAAGTCAGCAGCACGACGACGAACTGCAGGCCAATGGAGATGGCGATCGACGAGTTTTGCAACTTCCTGATTCTCGCGGCCGATCCCTCGGCTTCGCTGTCGTTTATCCGCACCAAATCGTCGACATCGATTCCTACGGCGGCCAGGCGACCCTCGACTCCAGACAGGGCCGCGCGCGCTTCAACATCGCGGTTTTCACGCGACAGCGTCAGGGTTCCGGCCAGCGGTTTCCGAATGGCGGCAAGATCCTCCTTGAGCCGCTGCCAGGCTGTCGCCTCGCCGGGGCAGCTGACCAGCGGCTCATAAGCGGAAACGGCGGCGGCGAAGTCGGTTTCGATCTCCGCAATCTTCGCCTCGGCCTGCGCCATGGTGGCGGCGTCTGATGCAAAGATATGTGCATCGACCAGCCGTTGCTGCCGATACATGTCGGCGCGCATCCGATGCACGAGCTCGATGCTCTTCATCGCGTTGTCCACTACCAGTTCGACCTCAATGTGGGCCTTGCGCGCTTGGTAGAGCGCGAAGCCGTTGGTGATGGCGAGCAGCGCGACGATGACGGCAACAACGACGACGACGACGCGCCAGTTCTGCACCCGGCTGACGTTCATAGAGGCCAAATATGGGCCCGATTCAATTCCGAGGCCAGGTTGTCGGAGGTTCGCCACGCTTGAACCTGGTCTCGACCCGCGCGAGGATGGAGGCATGCGATTCACTCCTGTGATCGGTGGCGTGCTTTGGCTCGGCTTGCTCATCTCATGCCGCAAGCAACTGGGCGACGGGACCACGTCCCAGCGAGATGTCGACGCCAACCTGGACGGCTTCATCGAGGCCGTGGAATCCGGGCTGGCTCTGCCAGTCAACGCCCGCTTCCTGACCTTCGGGCCGCTGCCTGGCCCGCGCCCTTGGGACAACCCGGCGGCAGCAGCCTCGGTCAGTGTCCAGGGGCGGAACGTCCCCCTCCGTCCGGGGCGCGACGGCCTGGTCCACGAGCGCTACGAAGCCCGGCCCTGTCCGCTCAAGACCATCTTTGAATGCGTAGAGATTTTGGCCACCGGCCGCTTCGGCAGGGACGGTGAGATCATGTGCTTTGGCCTGCAGCTACAGAAGCACCCAAACGAGGTCGTGAGAAAAGACATCGCCTTCCGCTCTGCCGACTTCTGCCCCTTCCAGATGTCCGCCGGCCCCGCCCAGCAGATCATCCGCGGCCTGGAGAAGGCACAAATGGAGCACTTCCAACGCCAGGAGCCTGACAAGTATCTGGACCAGACTGGGCATTGATCTCCCCACACCGCTAGGCTGGTTTGACTCTCGCCTATCTACAGAGCAAGAATCGCCGCCATTCTCTAGCAGGAGGCTTCGATGTCTGTTCGATCGTTCAGAATCCAGCTCGGGCTGGGCTTGCTGGCCTTGTTTGTCAGTCTGCCAGCCCGGGCAGGCCAGAGAGAGGACATTGCGCGGTCCGAGGTCGCGGCCGGCACAGCAGCCTACAACCTGGGCTATTACGAGGACGCTGCCCGCCACTATGAGGAAGCCTATCGCCAGGTGCCTGACCCTGTCCTGCTCTTCGACATCGGTCAGGCCTACCGGCTCGCGGGCAAGCCTGACCGCGCAATCACCGCCTATCGCTCCTACCTGCGTACCGCACCTGCCGACGTTGCCAACCGGGCTCAGGTCGAAAGGCGCATTCCGGAGCTGGAGAAACTGGTGGAGCAGATGAAGAGCGCGCAGACCGCGCCGCCACGAGGGACATTGCCCCCTGCTGCACCTCCCGCCAGCCCGCCCGCCCAGGGGCAAGGCAGTGTCACGCCAGCCGCAGCTTCACCGGTCGGGGCCGCGCCTGCCCAGTAGAGCGCGAGTAGCACCCAGACACCCACAGCGCTGCCCGTGCCAGCGTCCCCTGAGA
Organism: Myxococcales bacterium; assembly: GCA_003157315.1. Next base: position 6,922 of record PMJE01000367.1, read on the forward strand.
CTCAGCCAGGGGCCGGCGTGCCCCCGGGCGCGGATCTTCACGCCGCCGTGCCTGGGGGCGAATCCCCGCCCGTGTACAAAACATGGTGGTTTTGGACAGGGGTGGGCGTGGTTGTTGTTGGAGGCGTAGTGGCCGCCGTCCTGCTCTCCTCCGGTTCATCGAAGGGCATCCCAGGCACGACCCTCGGCAACCAGCCCATCTTTCAATAGGGGACATCCATGCGACGAATACTCCTTGGCCTGACAATTCTGGCGCTCGCCTGCAAGTGCGGCAGCGGGAGCTCCCAAGACGTTGTAGTCGTGACGGTAGACGCCCCTGCCGGCCTGCCCGGCATCACGCAGCTCAACGTGACCTTCAGCAATGGCGGCACATCGGCGCCAGCCAGCTACCCAGCGACTCCGACAGCAACGCCAATCGTGTTTCCCACCACCCTGTCAGCCAGCATGCCCACTTCACGTACCGGCAGTATCGGGGTGAGCATCGACGGGCTCGACGCGCAGGGCACACCGATAGCGCACGGCGAGGCCGGCAAGGATCTGATTTCGAGTGGTGAGACCGATATCACGGTAACCCTGGCGGCTGTTACGCTGGTTCCGGACGCAGGGGCCGGCGGACACGGTGGTGCGATTGCCACGGGTGGCGGCATGGCTGGCGCCGGTGGCAGTGCGGGTGGCGGCGGCAGCGCGGGACGGGACGCCGGCAGGGACGGAACCGGCGGCGCCGGCGGAACGGGCGGCAATATGACCGTCACCGACGCAGGTATGGACGCACCCGATGCAGACGGCGGCGCGGACGCTGCCACCGCAACGACCCCGGACGGTTCGACCGCTACTTGCTCACCGCCGAAGAGCACCGGCGGAATCGTTTGCCCGGGCAATTTTTGCACGATTGGAATGTGTAGTGGCTACGATTTCACATATACTGACTTGACAGGGAAATCGTCCATCTGCATGGCGCCGAACAGTCTCTGCGTAGCGGGCACCACCGGCGCATGGAATCCACCCGCAGGGACAGTTTGGGGAGTTGGCTTCGGAGTCAACCTGTCGCCGTTCAGCACGCCGGTTCAGCTTTCGGGAACGGGTGTCACGGTCGCGCTCACCGGCCTCCCGGCTGGCGTCGGTATGACCGTCGGTGTTGCGGGCTACTGTGCCGTGATTACCGCGGCCACCCAGACCATTCCTTGGACCAGTTTCAATACAATCTGTTCGGGCCCGGCCACTGGTGTGGCGCTTACGGGCGCGCCCAACACACCGACGATCCAGTTCAATCTCAGTTCCGGTTCGACCGTCGGGACTTTCGACTTCTGCGTGACCGCGCTCTCGTTCCAGTAGTCAGGTAACTAAAAGGCCCGGGAGCCTTGCGGCCGCCCGGGCCTTGATCGTTTCAGTGCAGCGTTAGGAGACGAGCTTGTCACCGGCGGGCGGAGCGAACGGAGAGTCCACGCCGGCGATTGCTAGGGCCTCGTACAGCTTCCAGCGTGCCGTAGCTTCGCGCTGACCTTGCTCCATCAGGGCGCGCGCGCGCTCCGGCATGACCTGGGCCAGCGAGCGGAAGCGCGTTTCGGTCATCGCCCACTGTTCGTACGTCATCTTGGGCGCCTTGGAGTCGAGCTTGAGCGGGTGCTCTCCCTTGTTGTATAGCGCTGGGTTGAATCGGTACAGGGTCCAGGCGCCGCTGTCGACCGCCGCGGACTGGTTGTCCATGCCCTTGGCCATGTCGATGCCGTGGGCGATGCAGGTGCTGTACGCGATGACAATGGAAGGCCCGTCGTAGGCATCCGCCTCGATCATGGCCCGCACCGTCTGGATATCGCTGTAACCCATGGCGACCTTGGCCACGTAGCAGTTGCGGTAGGCGATGGCCATCATGCCCAGGTCCTTCTTGGGCGTGGGCTTGCCAGCCGCCGCGAACTTGGCCACCGCGCCGGTCGGGGTCGACTTCGAGCACTGGCCACCGGTGTTCGAGTACACCTCGGTGTCGACCACCAAGATGTTCACGTTCCTGCCGCTGGCCAAGACGTGATCAAGCCCGCCGTACCCGATGTCGTACGCCCAGCCGTCGCCGCCCACCGCCCAGACGCTCTTCTTGACCAGCATGTCGGCCACACTGGCCAGGTTCTTCGCATCGGGGTCAGAGATCCCGGCCAGCTTCTGCTGCAGCAGAGCCACCCGCTCGCGTTGCGCGTAGATGCCCTTCTCGTCGGCCTGATTGGCTTCCATGAGGCCACTGACCAGCTCGCCAGGCAACTGGCCCGACAGCTTCTTCAACAGGACCTTGGCATAGTCGTTCTGCTTGTCGATGGTCACCCGGAAGCCGAGCGAGAACTCGGCGGTGTCCTCGAAGAGCGAGTTGTTCCAGGCCGGGCCACGACCGTCCTTGTTCTTGGCGTACGGCGTGGTGGGCAAGTTGCCGCCGTAGATCGACGAGCATCCCGTGGCGTTGCCGATGATGGCGCGATCGCCGAAGAGCTGGGTCAAGAGCTTCACGTACGGGGTTTCGCCACAGCCGGCGCAGGCCCCCGAGTACTCGAAGAGCGGCTGCAGGAACTGGCTGCCCTTGACCGTGTCGACCTTGACCAGGCGGCGGTCCACCTCAGGCAGATCGAGGAAGAAGGCGTAGTTGTCGCGTTCTTGAGCGCGCAGCGGCATCTGTGGCTCCATCATGATGGCCTTCTTGCTCTTGTCCTTCTTGTCCGTTGCGGGACAGACCTCCACGCACAGCGTGCAGCCGGTGCAGTCCTCGGGCGCGCTCTGCAGCGCATACATCACGTCGCCGTATTCCTTGCCTTTGAACTTGGTGGACTTGAAAGTCGCCGGCTTCTTTTCCAAGAGCTTCGCGTCGACGACTTTCGCGCGGATGGCCGCGTGCGGACACACCAGCGTGCACTTGTTGCACTGGATGCAGAGGTCCGGGTACCA
>PMJE01000367.1:9900-10036 GCA_003157315.1 Myxococcales bacterium
TTGAAGTTCTTCTGCACCACCTCGGGACCCTTGCGCTGGTAGGTCTTCTCGATGGTCTTCTTGATCTTGGCAATGGCCTCATCGGGCGGCAACACACCCGAAATGTTGAAGAAGCAGGTCTGCATGATGGTGTTGA
>PMJE01000478.1 GCA_003157315.1 Myxococcales bacterium
CCGAGTTCGAGGGCCGGGCGCAGCTCAAGACCTGGGTGTTCAAGATCCTGGTGCATGTGGTGAGGCACTACTGGCGCACCCACCAGCGCAGACCCGGCGATCGGGCCGCGGGCGATCCGGCCGCGCTGCAGACCCTGGCGGCTGATCACGAAAACGGCCCTGCAGCGACGCTGGAGCGGGTCGAGGCTGTGCGCGTCCTCGATCGTCTGCTGGCCGAGTTGGATGAAGACAAGCGCGAGGTCTTCGTCCTGGCTGAGATCGAGCAGATGACCGCGGTGCAGATCGCGGAGATCGTCGAGGCGAACCCAAACACGGTCGCCTCGCGTCTGCGCGCCGCCCGACAAGATTTCGAAAAGGCCCTGTTGCGCTTTCGAGCGCACGAGATGCGGAGGCAGCCATGAACGACCTCGGACCTGAAACCCGAGCACTATTGGAAGCGGCGCGAGGCGCAGAGGCGCCCACCCGCGCGGATCGCGCGCGCATCAAGCACGCTGTGCTCCTGCGCGTGGCCACCGTGGGGGCTGCGTCTGCCGTGTCCACCGCTGCCGGTGGCGCGATCGCCATGACCCTGGCTACTAAGGTAACCGTGGCTGCGCTGACCGTCGCGGTGTTGGGCGGCGGCTCGGTTTCCCTGTGGGCATGGAAGGAGCACACGGCATCGCCACCCGCAGCGCCACACCGTACGGCGTCCCGCCATCTTGCGTCCCGGACCCTGCCTACGCCCCCAACCCGAACGGTAGTCGCACCCGAATCTCCGGCTGTCGTGGAAGAGCCGAGCCCCACCCCGCTGCCGCCCGAGGCACCGGCTGTCGTGGAAGAACTGCGCCGCAAACCGCTGCTGCCCGAGGTGCGGCGTCGTGAGGTGGCCCGCAACCAGGCACTTTCAGCGGCCGGCGTGCCCGCGGTCGCGAGCGCGCAAGTGCGGAACCCCAAGCTCGACCCTTTGGATCCGGGACCGACCATGCCCCGGCTGGCTCAGGAAGACCTGCGTGCCGGGCTTCCTGCCCAGGCCCCGCCCTGGCTGGCCGAACACCCAGCCCAGCCGGTGGCTGCACGCGAAGCTCAGGCTGTCGCGGAAGAACCTCGCTCAGGACCGCTGCCGCCCGAGGTGCAGCGCCGCCCAGTGGTACGCTACGAGCCACGACCAGTGGAAACGGCGAAAGTGTCCGCGGTCGCGAGCGCACCAGCGCCGAGCCGCGCGCTCAATTCCCTGGATCCGGAATTGACTCTGCTCCGCCAGGCTCAGGAAGACCTACGCGCCGGGCTTCCTGCCCAGGCGCTGCGCCGGCTGGCCGAATACGACCGCCGCTTCGGCAAGGGTACACTGAATGAAGAAAGGCGAGCTGTCGGGGCAATTGCGCTCTGTCAGGCGCACCCCGGCCCTGCGGCCCAGAGCCAGGCCGAACGCTTTCTGCGCGCCGCCCCGCAGTCGCCCCTGGCTGGGCGCGTGCGTTCCGCATGTCAGAAATCCGACGAGAGCGCAAAGCAGTTCAACGAAAGTGAGCCGGGCCGGGAACCGTAGAGTCGTAGCATCGCAGAGAGATANNATGGCGGGCGTGCTCGCCGGCTGCGGCAGCAATCAAGTGGCGATCGGCTCGCAGAATATCGACGCGCAAGTAACGGGTTTGGATGCGACTGTCGGTCGCGATGCCCCGGCTGGCGGGAACGGTGGCAGCGCGACCGGAGGTGCCACTGGCGGCGTAGTCGGAACTGGAGGTGTCGCACCAACCGGCGGAACTGTCGGAGCTGGCGGTGCCGCCGGAACTGGCGGTGTCGCGCCCGCGGGTGGAACCGTGGAAACTGGCGGTATCAGCCCAACCGGCGGCACTATAGGATCTGGGGGGACCGTGGCAGCTGGCGGTGCTACGCCAACCGGCGGTACCACGCGAACCGGCGGCAACACGGACTCTGGCGGCATCGCGCGCACCGGTGGTGCCGCGGCATCTGGCGGCGCTACAAGAACTGGCGGCGTTGCGGGCACCGGCGGCGCAGACGGCGGAACGGGCAAAACCTGCGGCGGCCTCGCCGGGGTGACTTGCCCCACCGGTGAATTCTGCGAAATGCCGACAGGGTCCTGCAACGTCGCCGACGCGACCGGAACCTGCGTGGCAAAGGGCACGAGCAGCAATTGTCCCGCCTTTATCATCGCTCCGGAACCCGCGTGCGGCTGCGACGGGATAACCTACTACGACGACTGCTATCGCCAGAGTGCCGGCGTGCTCAAAGCGTACGACGGCGCATGCGTGGTTTCCTGCGGCGGGGTCAGTTGCCCGACTGGACAGTTCTTCTGCGAATTGCCGGCCGGGTCCTGCAACGCTGCCGACGCGACTGGAACCTGCGTGCTCAAAAACGGGGGCTCGTGCGGTGACGGGCCCGCGTGCGGCTGCGATGGGAAGAGCTATCCCGTTGACTGCTACCGCCAAGAGTCCGGCGTGTCGAAGAAGTCCGACGGCGCATGCTTCACTCCGACCCTTCCAGCGGCCTGCCTCACCGATGCCGACTGCTGCGTGGCGATGGACCAATGCATGGCAAAGGCCTACCTGGTGGGCCGGATCGAGTACGAGGCGATGGCCGCGTCGCTCCTGAATGTCGACTCCATGGAGTGGTGCCCGCCTTGCGCCCAGCCTATGGTTCAGGTGCAATGCAAAGGCGGCTTCTGCGCTGGCGAGAAGATTTCCTACGTATCCGGGTACTACCCAAGCATGCTCATGTCATCGCATTGCGGTTACATCAGCGCATCCGATGCAGGCGCGCCGACAGCCTCGGCCCACGCCGCTGTCGACGCTGGCACCGGGGCGGATGCGGGCCCATCGATTTGGAGTTGCGGCTCCCACTAGTTGTTGGCGCCTGGCGGGCTGGGAATCGCAGAGAAGCAGAATTGCAGAGACATAGTCAAGGAGGCATTTGATGTCGAGACTAGCAACGACCCCGGCGATTCTTGGGATTCTTATTGGCGGCATGCTTGCGGCGGGCTTGGCTGCCGGCTGCGGCAGCAATCAAGTGGCGATCGGCTCACAGAATATCGACGCGCACGCGTCGGCCCCGGATGCGACTGCGGGACGCGGAGGGGCGGTGGCTGGCGGGAGCGGGGGCAGTGCCGCCGGGGGTGCCACTGGCGGCGTCACCGGGGCTGGCGGCATTGCGCCCACCGGCGGAAATGTTGGCGTCGGCGGTGCCACGCCAAGTGGAGGAACCACAGTAGTTGGCTCGGGCGGCAGTGGCGGTGCCGGCGGCAGCGCGATCACAGCAGGTGGCGGAGCGACCGCGAGTGGAGGGTCGAAAGCGGGCGGCGGTGCGATTGGGACTGGTGGAACGAACCCGAGCGGCGGAACGGGTGGGGCTGGTGGA
>PMJE01000508.1 GCA_003157315.1 Myxococcales bacterium
CCTCGCGCACCTCGGGCACGATGAAGCCGAAGCTGTCGCCGTTGAAGATCTGGCCCAGCTCGGCATCGGGCGGTCGGGGCAAGTGCCCGGTCACGATGGCCCAGGGCATCCACTTGCGAAAGGCGCGCAGCTCGTCGTAAACGCCCTTCTTCCAGGCAGCGTCCAGCCACGCCGGATCGTCAGGCTGGCCGTCATCGTTGGCGTCGACCGAAACCGGGTTGCCGTGGAAGTCCTGCTTGACCCAGGACTGACTGGTGAAGAAATTGTCGAAGAAGCAGCCGTCGACCGTGAAATCGGCGTCGACCAGTTGCTGGTAGGCGTACTGGGCCTGCATGGCGGCCACTTCAGGCTTGGTCAGGTTCAGGCGCCAGGCGCCCGGCCACACTTCGATCTTCTTGCCGGTGGTGTCGTGCAGCCAGTAGGCGTCGGGCACGCCGGCCTGGCTGGAGGTGTCGCGCTCGACAGTGTTGATCGAGCGCGTGATGAGAATGTTGGGATTGAGCGTGCGCAGGGTCTGGATCTCCTGCGGGGTGAAACCGGCCCCGTTGTAGAGATCGATGCGCGCGGCGTGCGGCAGGCCCTGCTCGACCACTTGCCACGAGCCCCACAGATTGCCCTTGCGCGGGAAGTTCGGGTTGGCGTTGGGCAGGGATCGGTACTTGAGATCGAGCACATAGTTCGCGCCTGCGTCGCAGCGAACGGTGATGTGGTTCACCACCATGGTACTCGGGTCGAGGCCGGTGAACGTGGTCTGGTGCAAGGTGGTGCCTTGCCCGGACGAAAACGGGGTCATGTCAGCGTAGCTGGCCGTCGCGCTGGAGGACCAGGCGCAGTCGGTGGGCTCATCGCTGGTCACGGCGAAGGGCAAACTGGTGGTTCCCGCGGGCAGAAGAGTACTGGGCGGGGTCGGCTCGCACAGGGATTGGCCGCAACTGGTCGCCGGACTCTCGCCCGCGCCCGGAGCGTCGGCAGCAATTGCTGCGTCGCTGGGACTGCCCACGGGTGAGTGGCCCGAGCTGTCTGCCTCCGGAGCGTCGGCAGCNNGACCAGCTTGCCATTGACCGACCCGCTTGGACAGCATCGTCTGTGCCATCGCTGGACGGCGCTGGGTCAACCCGCATCTCGCAGCCGCGCCAATCGCTCCGCGGCTTCGGCCATGCGGCCCGGCTCGCCCACGCGCTCGGCACGCCAAAGGAGATTGTGCGGGGTCACGGTGGGCGCCACGAAGTTGACCACGGTGGTCTGCCAACCCGCGGCCTCCAGGCGCAGGGTGCGCTCGGCATCCACAATCGACTGGATGAAGCGGCGTCGCACCTCGGCGTGACGAGGCAGGCCCAATTGCTCCGCGCGCTGCTGCGCCAGAGCAGCGGCCGCCACGTCTTTCGATGTGCAACAGGGAACCAGCAACAACATGCGCGCCTGCACCGCTAGCACTTGATCAATGATTGCGTCCGAAGCTGGACCGCAAGCGTGTAGCGCGACTACGAGATCGGGTTCTGTGGGCCAGGCCGCCGCATCCTCGACATTCGCCGCTACCACTTCGACGGCCACGCCAGGCGCTCGTAGTCGCGCGATGGCGTCGCGACAGGCGGCCACGCGCGCTGGCTCGCGCTCGATCACGCGTACGCGCGCCGGCTGACCACGCGGCGCCAGGATCAGCTCCGCGGCGAGGAGGCCCACATAGGCTTTGCCCGCAGCCGCATCCGCCAGGACCAGCTCGCTCTTTGTCGAGCGACGCGCAACGGCCGTGGCCACCTCGACGAGCAACCCTGCCATCTCGTCTGACTTGCGCCGATCCTCGTCGCGCAGGCTCGTCGCAGACGCGTCAATGAAGAGGCGGTGCAAGATCTCGTCGAGTTGGGCACGGGCAAAAGTCATGGCGCGTGGGTCTGCGGCGTTGGGAGCGTAGTGGTACTATGGCCTGGAGATGGAAGATGTATCAACAACCCGCGTCTTCCCGCCGAAGACGTTGGGTTGCCTCTTTCCGCTGCTCGCACTAACGATGGTGGCTTGTACCAGCGGTGGGTCCGCGGCGGGAGGCACGGCTGGCAGAGTCATGAACACCGCGGGTGCAGTGCCCGCTGACGGCCCGAATCCGATCGCGGGGACAAGCAGCAGCGCAGCCGGAAGTGGCGGGGCGACGGCGAGCGGGGGTACGACCGAGGCCGGCGGCGTGATCGCAAGCAGCGGCGCGACCGCAAGCGGCGGCACCGTCGGAAACGGCGGTACCACGAGCAATGGCGGCACGGGCACAGGCAGTGGCGCCACCACGAGCAGCGACGCCACAGCGAGCGGCGGTACCACTGGCAGCGCCGGCATGATCGCAAGCGGCGGCGCGACGGGAAGCAGCGGCACCGCAGCGAGCGGCGGTACGACGAAGAGTGGCGGCACCGCAAAGACGGGCGGGGGGACCGCCAGCGGCGGTATCGATGCCAACGGCGGTACGACGAAGAGTGGCGGCACGACCAGCACGACATCAGCCAGCGGAGGAGCCTCGGGCGGTGCGAGCGCAACCGGCTTCGCCCTGCCTGCGCTTGCCCCTATTCCCACCATCCCGGCTCCCAAGACCTGCGGCTCTGTCCCTCTCGGCGATCCCGCCAGCTTCGCCGAAGTGAAGATGGACTTTCCCATCGAGACTGGACCTTTCCAGCCAACCTGGGCCTCGCTGGCGGCAAACTACCCGAGCAACGACATTGCCTGGCTACGCCAAGCCAAGTTCGGCATTTGGGTGCACTTCGGCCCACAGGCCGCCGGGCAAAGCGGCGACTGGTACGCGCGAAAGATGTACATAGAAAACGAGACCTGGGGCAGCCCCGCTTACGACAATCACATCCGCGATTTCGGGCATCCGTCAGTGGCGGGCTACAAAGACATCCTTCACACCTGGAATCCCGCTGCCCTGGATCCGGCCGCGTTGACCAAGACCTATCACGATGCCGGCGCGCGCTTTCTTCTGGTTCAAGGCGTGCACCACGACGAGTATGACAACTGGAACTCCCGCTACCAGTTATGGAACTCGGTCAACCTCAGCCCGCATCGCGATCTGCTGAGCGAGTGGAAGGCCGCGGTTCGCGCCCAGGGCATGCGCTATGGCGTGACCTTTCATCATGAATACAGTTGGTGGTGGTACCAGAGCGCCTTTCGCTCCGACGTGACCAACAACCAGGGTAAACTGGGCGTGCCCTACGATGCCGAGCAGATTTCCCTGCTGACCACCGACGTCGGCCAGTGGTGGCAAGGCCTCGACCCGCGCATGCTGTACGGAATCAACCTGCGCGAATACAACGGTGTTTGCAACGGCATCGACAGCATGAACACCACCATTCCCCAGGGCATCTTCAGCAATCACCTGGACTACGCCCACTGGTACGTGACCTGGTGGGCACTGCGTATCATGGATGTGATCGAGAACTACGATCCCGACTTCATTTTCACCGATGGCGATTCCACACAGCCGTTCTCGGGACTAAAGAGCGGCACCGGCTACAAGGCTGACGGGATTCAGCGCGTTCTCGCGCACTACTTCAATCGCACCCTGGAGCGACGTGCTTCCCTCGACACTTTCGGCATCGTCAAATTCCACGGTCCCAACAAGGGCATCGTCACCACCTTTGAGAACAATTACCCGGCCGCCGTCAAAACCGACCAGCCGTGGATTGGCGAAGTCCCTGTCGGCGACTGGTTCTACGACACCGGTTTCAGCTACGACCCCGGAATGGTGATCCGCTACCTCTTGGAATGCGCATCGCGCGACGGGGCAGCCGCCATCTGCATTGCGCTCAAGCCAGATGGATCATTGGATCCTGGCAGTGTCACCCAGCTCAAGGCCATCGGCGATTGGATGAACATCAACAGCGCCGGCATCTATGGCAGTCACGCGTGGGTCAAGTATGGCGAAGGGTCGCACACGCAACCGACCGGCAAGCTGAGCAGCACCCAGGCCAGCGCCACCTTCGATACCGCTGACTTTCGCTTCACCGTCGGGAAAGACGGGTACCTGTACGCCTACTGCCTGAAGGTTCCCGCTGCTGGCGCCAAGATCACCATTACGTCGCTCGGCACGAACCAGACGGCTCTTTCCGGCCCCATCCAGTCCGTGTCTCTCTTGGGCAGCACCGCCACCCTGGTCTTCACCCAAACGGCGACCGGCCTTTCCATCACCTGCCCGGCGTCCATGCCTTTCAAGACCGCGGTTGGCTTCAAGATCGAGCCCGCGAACTTGGCCAAACCAGCGACGGGCAGCTGAGCTGACTAGCCCGCACTACTCACCACAGTCGATTCCTCTACTCGACCAGGCCGGCTTTTTGCAGCAAAGCCTTCGCCTCGGGATTGTCCGGTAGGTTGGCTTTCCGAACCTGGGCGCGCAGACCCATGATGGTGGTGTGAGCCCAGGATTTTTGTACCAGGTTGACAAGCCACTTTGGGATCGAGCCCTTTGGATCTGTGTGAACCTCAGTAACGACTTGCGTGCCCTGGTCATGATCCAGCGCGGTCAGGGTGAAGGTGCTGGACAGCACTTCGCCCCGCACCAGGCCAGTCACCGGTGCGGACGGGTCCGCCACCGAGCGAGCTCGCAACACCAACTGCTTTTTCGCGGCATCGATCTCCACCCATGATTCGGTCACGAAATCGCGGTCGGTCAACGGGAAGGGTGTGGTGGCGCGCTCATACTCAACGTAGTGGCGCGGGCCGGAGGTCCGGATCCGTCGCGCCTCGGCCACCCGATCCATCCACTGAGTCAGTCGCGTCGTGTCCATGAGAACGCTGGCCACGCGCAGGATGGGCGCCTCCACCACGGCCTCGCCCCGGATGGCAATGACTTCGCTGCCCGCGACCTCGCGCCGGTAGGTGACAATGCCGTCCTTGGTTCCCACAAACTCCCACTTTTCACCGGACGCGCCGGCGGACAGGGGAACGACCGACGCGACGACCGCGGTCAAATACGAGAGTCGTTTCATCGCGGCAGAGTATAGATCCTCACCTCGCCCGTCACCAACCTGGCGATCGCCGTGTCAGATGCCGGTTGCGGAGACCAGGTTTGCGCCAGATTCCTGGCGCGGCGGCAAGAGCCGCTACTACCTCCGGCAGCGGAGCAAGGTCGCGACTTCGTCCATCTCCTTGTGCTCGGTCAGGCTTTCGGCCACCCGCATCTCGCTGCGACGGGCTTCGAGAACCCGGCGCAAGGCTTCGGCTCGCGTGCGAGCGCCCACGAAGCGCGCACGCGAAACGCCCAGTTTTTCCTCGGCCGCCCGCCGCTCGATTTCCGCCCGCCGCGCGTCCTGCAAGGCACGGATGTGTGCGAATTCGATGAGGGTCCAGTCAGCAGCGGTGCCGCTGCGGCGTTCATCGGCGAGCGCGCGTTGGGCCGCTTCACGTACCGCAGCCGCGGTCGCCAGCGCGAGGCGCTGGGCCTCGGCAAGGGTCATGCGCGCACGATCCTCATCGACTTCTCGGACCCTGACCGCGGCGTCCAGGCGGGTTTTTGGACTCACAATTTCTCCATCGGAACGAACTGAGTAAAACTGAACCCCTCAAGGTGACGGATTCGCATCTCACGACACAGCAACATTGAGGCCGCAAGCAGATTGGTAGTGCACAGCGGAAAACCTGGCACTGGGCTTGCTTCGTCTCCGGGCAAGAGGTACGCAAAGTGGCCGATGGAATGTATGTAGGGATGTCTGCTGCAGTGGCGCGAGCCGCCCAGCTCGATTCCATAGCTGACAACCTGGCCAATACTGAGACACCGGGCTTCAAGGCCACGCGTCCTGCCTTTCGCGCGTTCTTGCCGCCTGGGCCCACCGACAAAGTCCTGGCTGGAGCGGTATCCACTGGGGTGGATCTGCGACCAGGTCCTACCAACGCCACGGATAACCCACTCGACGTCATACCCGACGGCGACGGCTATCTAGGCGTGAAGTTGTCCACTGGCCAGATTGCATACACGCGCAACGGTCACCTTGAGATCGGGCCCAACGGCCAGCTGCTAGCCTCGGGCTTGCCGGTGCTGGGTCGTTCGGGCGATCCGGTGAGCGTGCCGCCGGACGGCAGCCCACGCATCGAGAGCAACGGCGATGTAGTGGTGAATCGAAACACCGTGGTCGATACCCTGGCGCTCTTCCAGGCACAGGGGCCCATGGACAGGATCGCACCCACCCTGCTGCAGCCCTCAGCTGGCTCCAGCATAAGCCAAGTGTCGGATGGCACCCTGCGTGTGGGTGAGCTGGAGTTGGGCAACGTGAGTGCGTTGGATTCCACAGTTCAGATGATCAATGCGCAACGCCAGTTCGACATGGCCATGCAGGCCATCCAGACCTATCGAAAGCTCGATGACCGCGCCACTCAAGTGGGGTTGGTCAAATGAAGGAAAGGCAATAGGGGGAGCCCATGCTGCGATCGCTTTACACCGCCGCCACTGGAATGGATGCCCAGCAGACCAAGTTGGACATCATTGCCAACAACCTGGCCAACGCGAGCACCACCGGCTTCAAGAAAACCCGTGCCGATTTTCAGGACCTCCTCTCGGAAACCATTCGCGCCGCCACCCCGCCCACCGCGCAGGGGGGCGGCCAGCCAACCGCGCTGCAGGTGGGTCTGGGCGTCCGCACCGCTTCCAGCTCGCGCGCCTTTTCCCAAGGCGACCCGATCCAGACCAGCAACCCACTCGACTTGTCGATCGCGGGCACCGGCTTCTTCCGCATTCAGCGCGCCAACGGCGACATGGCCTACACACGTGATGGCAGTTTTCGTCTGGATGCCACCGGCCGCGTGGTCACGCAGTCGGGTGAAGTGGTGGAACCGGGCATCACCATTCCGACTGATGCGACCAACATCATCGTGAACGCCGATGGAACTGTGCAGGCGAATCTTCCCAATCGCACTGACTTGACCAATATCGGCGCCCTCCAGACCGCCACTTTCGTCAATCCCGGCGGACTGGAAGCCATCGGCAACAATCTCTTTCTCGCAACCGCTGCGAGCGGCGATCCCATCGTGGTCAAGCCNNGCGGTCGAGGAAATGATCAACATGATCACCACCCAGCGCAACTACGAGCTGAATTCCAAGGTCGTGGAGTCGGCCGACGAGATGCTGCAGAAGCTGACCCAGCTTCGCTAGACACGTCATGCACACCCATTTCCCCCTCGCTCTCCTCCTTGCGACGGCGGCCGCGTCCCATCCGACCGGCGCCGCCAACCTCCCCCCCGAGGTGAGCGAGGTTCTTTCCCGGGCGCTGGCTGTGCCGGCGGCCCGCATCGTGCCGGTCGGCTGGGAGCGCCACCTGCCCGCCGGCTGCGTTCTGCGCCAGGCGGCGCTCTCCGGCGCGGTCAGCGGATCGGGCCGGTTGCCGGTGAAGCTCTACGGGCAGGGCTGCATGGGCTGGGGCTGGGTCCATTTCGAGGTGTGGGCACCCACCGCTTTCACCACCCGGCCGGTGCGTGCGGGTGAGCGACTGGAGCCCGCACTGGCCGTCGAGGATCGCGAGATCAGAAGCGGCCATGTTGGTATCGTGCCGCCGCCAGGTGCGCTGGCGGCGCGGGATCTGCCCCGCGGCAGCGTGCTGCAAGCATCGGACATCGCTGGCGCAACCACGGGGTCAGGTGAGGCGGTCAAGGTCATCGTCATGCGCGGGCCGCTTGCCATCGAGGTGCAAGGGCGAGCCGTTTCTTGTGGCGTCGGCCGAACCTGCGCGGTGCTGCCCTCGGGCCGCCATGTCGAGGGCCATTGGGAAGACGGAAATCTGATGGTGGATTTGCCATGAGGTGCACCCGTCGCACTGGAATCCTGTGCGTTCTTACTCTCGCCTTTTCCACGTTGGCCTGCACCCAGGCCCATATCAGCCAATACACGCCCAAACGACGCGACTACCGGCTTCCCTCGGAAGGCAAGGGTGACCAGGCGTCGGCCTCTCCCGGCAGCCTGTGGCACGAAGGCCGGCCAGCCTCGCTGCTTTTCACTGACGCACGCGCCTTGCGGGTCAATGACCTGGTGGTCGTCAAGATCGTCGAACAAGCCAATGCCCAGCGTACAACCGACACCAACACCAGTCGCAGTAGCAGCAGCGCAGCCAAGGTCGATGCCTTTCTGGGGCTGCTCCAGCGGATTCCCAAGCTGGATGCCAATCTGAACATCGGCGGCAGTTCTACCTCCACCTTCCAGAGCACCGGCGATACTGCGCGCACCGAGTCCTTGACCGCCACGGTGACCGCAGTGGTCACCAAGGTCCTTTCCAACGGCAACCTCTTCGTCGAGGGCCATCGGGTCATCCTGGTCAACGAGGAGGAGCACCACTTCTACATTTCGGGCGTGGTGCGTCCCATCGACATCGACCAAGACAACAGCGTGCAAAGCTCTATGGTCGCCGAGGCGCAAATTGAATTCGTCGGCCGCGGCGTGCTTTCCGACAACCAGAAGCCCGGCTGGCTGACGCGCGCCCTGGGCTGGCTGTGGCCTTTCTAATCATCATGCGTACCCGAACGCTTTTCTTCACACTCTTTTTCACGCTGCTCGCCCGGCCCGTGGCCGCTGCCCCGGTGCGCATCAAGGATCTGGTGGATGTGCAGGGCATGCGGGAGAACGCTCTTTTTGGCTACGGCTTGGTGGTGGGGCTAGCGAACACTGGCGATAGCACGCAGGTCACCTTCACCGCGCAATCGATCAGCGGCATGTTGGGTCGCATGGGTATCCGAGTGAATCCGACCGACGTGCGCGTACGCAACACTGGTGCTGTGATGGTCACCGCCGAATTGCCGTCGTTCTCTCGTCCCGGTACCAGAATCGACGTGTCGGTCAGCTCGATGGGCGATGCGCGATCTTTGGCCGGCGGGGTTCTGCTCATCACGCCGCTCACCGGATCGGATGGATTGGTGTACGCGGTAGCGCAAGGCCCGGTGCAGGCGGGAGGGTTCGACGTGATGGCCGCGGGCTCGCGCATTCAGAAGAACCACCCGACCTCGGGCACAGTGCCCGGGGGCGCAACCGTCGAGCGCACGGTTTCGCCTGACTTGGAAAAGGTGCCCCTGGTGCTGGGGCTGCGCCGACCTGACTTCACCACCGCCCTGCACATCGCTGAAGCGGTGAACAAGTCGCTCAACGAAGAGGCTGCCAAGGCCAACGATCCGGCGCTGGTGCAGGTAAAGATTCCGGAAGCATGGAAGGGCAAAGTGGTTGCGCTGCTGGCACAGTTGGAGGCCCTCGAAGTCGACCCCGATCAGCGGGCGCGCATCGTGGTCAGCGAGCGTACCGGCACGGTGGTGGCCGGCCAAGGTGTGCGCATCCGGCCGGTGGCCGTGGCCCATGGGGGTCTGTCGATTTCAGTGCGACAGACGCCCTGGGCTTCCCAGCCCGGGCCATTTTCGCAACAAGGCAAGACGGTGTCGGGAAAGATCGCGAACCTGGATGCCCAAGAAGGATCGAAGCCGGCGGTGGCGCTGCCTGCCACCACATCGGTTGAGGATCTGGTCAAGGCATTCAATCTGCTCGGTGTCTCGGCGCGTGATTTGGTGGCTGTGCTGCAGGCCATGAAAGCAGCAGGCGCCATCGACGCTGACCTGGAGGTGATGTGATGGGACCAATTCGTGACGTGACCCAAGCTGCGCAGGCTGTCGAGTCCTGTCTGCTACGCCAGCTCATCGAAACCAGCGGGGCCTTCAAGGGCAGCGAAATGGCCGGAAGCCAGATTCACGCCCATATGTTCGTGGATGCCCTGGCTGACGCAGTGGAGAAGGGCGGCGGAATTGGCCTGGCGCGGCTCATCGAGAAGTCGCTCCCGGCGGCGCAGGGCGATGAGCCGACCCAGGCGAGCGACGAACCAGTTGCATCGTCTACCCTTAATGTCCACCAGAGTCGTGCCGATCTTCCTATCAGTAATAGGCCCCAGGCCACGGGGGATTGGCCATGATGATAAAGAACACAACGTCCGTAAGCGGGGTTGATTCCGCAACAAGCAAACCACAAACCGATGCGGCGGTTCCACGGCGTCAGGCTGACAGCGTGAGCACCGCGGAAGCCCAACGGGCAGCAGCGTTGGTGCAAGCTGTGCAGGCGAAAGTCGGCATGTCGCACACCGCCCGCCTGGCAGAGGTGGAGAATGCTATCCGAACTGGAACCTACGCGCCCAGCGCGAGCCAGTTGGCTAGTCGGTTGGTGGATGAGGCGGAGATTGATGCCCGCCTGCAAGCCATGCTGGGAGGATAGGCGATGGACGAGCTGGAGCGCGCGGCACAGATTCTCGACCGCTTGCGAGCAACGCTGGAGGCCGAGCTGGTGCAGGCGCGGGGCCAGCGATTGTTGATGCGCTCGCTCGACACCCAAGGGCTGTTCGAGCGCGCGCGCCAGCGCAGTGCCTTCAATGTGCAACTTGCGCAACTTGAGCGAGCCCTGGGCGAGGCACTGGAAGCTGCAGGCCGCACGCTCGGTCTGTCGCAGGTTACCCTGGTTGACCTGCGCAAGGCGGTGCCCGAGGCGTCGCAGCGTCTGGATGCCCGCATGGCGGAGGTGCGTTCCTTGGCGAGCGCCTT
>PMJE01000650.1 GCA_003157315.1 Myxococcales bacterium
ACCGAGGCGCGCATGAAAGCCGAACGAGCCGAGGCGCAGGCCGAAAGGGCTGAGGCACAGGTCAAGGCCGAGGCGCAGGCCAAGACCGAGGCCCAGCTCAGGGCGGAAGCGCAGGCGCGAGTGGCCGCGCAAGCCAACGCGGAGAACGCCAAGCTCAAGCTACAGTTGCAGCAGGCCCGGCGCGACGCCGAGCATGCACAGGTGGCGGCCAACGCCGCCAGCGCCGAGGTTGAGCGGCAAAAGGTGGCTGTGTCCCGCGCGGACGAACGCGCCCGTAGGGCCGAGCGCGAAGCCGACCACGCCATCAAGGACGCCAAGGTGGCCGAGCGGGAGACACGCACGGCCCAGCAGCGCGAAACCGAACGCGATCGGGCGCTGCAAGCGGCCGCTCGCGAGGTCGAGGTGCGGACCGCGGCGCTCGAAGCGAAGGCCAAACGCCAGGAGGAACAGAGACAACGGCTGCTGGAAGCTGAACACCTGGTCGCACAAGAAAAGTCCAAGGTGCGCGCGGCAGCCACCGAGCTGGCCGAACGCGAGAAGGCCAGCCGAGCTGCCCAGGCCAAACGCGAGCGGCTTGAACATGCTGGCGCTTCGTCACCCGACAAGGCGCGCGCCGCAGCGGCGGTGGCCAAGGCGGAGGAAGAGCGCAGAAACGCGGCTGAGGCAGCCGAACGCTCACGCAAGGAACTCACCCTGGCAGTGGCCACGCGTCGTGCAGAAGAAGACCGCCGCCAGGAAGAGATGCGCGGCCGTCGCGAAGAGGAAGAGAGGTTGAAGCAGGCCGAGTCTGCCCGTGCGGCCGAGGAGGCCCGCCTGGCGCAGGCACGCGCCGACCGGGCTCGCGTCGAGAAGGAGCGTGCCAAACTGGAGCAGGAGCGAGTCCAGCTGGAGGCGGCCCGGGATGTGCTTGCAGCCGAAGTCAAGCGACTCGCGCAGGCGTCCGTGCTGTCCAATCCGGCTGCAGCGGCAGCCCCGGCCGCTCTTCCGGTCCCCGCACCGGCCAGACCGGTTCCCAAGCAGGAGAAAGCGGTCGTCGTGAGTGTGCCGCCCGCACCTGATTCGGCCAAGCCGGTCACCCGTCCTCGCTCGGTCACGCTGCGGGTTCCCAGCCGGGTTCGCAGCATCGACTTCGTCGACGAGCCCACCCGATCCTCGGTCATCATCTACTTGGAAGAGCCATCGGGATTTGTCGTCGAACGCTCGGCTGGTCGGCGCGTCAGCCTGCGTCTCGACCACGCTGATCTACCCGACGAACTCGTGCGCAGTCTGGACGCCACGGAGTACCTTGGCCCAGTCCGGCTCATCAGCTCGTACCAGGATCCGCATGCGCGCGGCACGGTTCGGGTTGACGTGGACCTGGCTGAAGATGTCCCCAATCGCGTTAGGCAGGACGGGAACCGAATCTACTGGGATTTCCAGAAGGCGACGCCGTCCAGTGGCCAGAAGCTGCCCGCCCTGGGCGGACCATTGCCGCCGTCGGTTTTGTTTGTACCCGCTCGTCGCGTGGCGGGCTTTAGTGTCCTTTTCGCCAATGCCCTGGCTTTGGCTCAGGCTGGCGGTCCGCCGCACAAGCTCGGCGAGGATAGCCCAGATTCACCGGCGGGTCGGCGCGCGAGCTTGACGGCGAAGAAGCGCTACACCGGTCGCCGTATCGACCTAGATTTCAAAGGGGCTGACATCCACAACATTTTGCGTCTGCTAGCCGACGTGGGGCAGATGAACATCGTTACTTCGGACGAGGTGAAGGGCGAGGTCACCATCAAGATGCGCGACGTGCCCTGGGACCAGGCTCTGGACGTCGTGCTGCGGGCCAAGGGGTTGGGATCGGTTCGCGAGGGCAACCTGGTTCGCGTGGCGCCTTTGTCGGTACTGGAGAAGGAACTGGAACAGGAGATTGCTCGCCAGAAGCAGATAACCGAGGTCTTGCCCACGGAAACCCGCCTCATCGGCGTCTCCTACGCGCACGCTTCCTCCTTGCAAGACAAGGCTCGCGATCTGCTCTCGCCGCGAGGCAAGATATCGGTCGACGATCGCACCAACAACCTGATCGTGTCCGATGTGGCGCGCAACCTGCAACTCATCGAGGACTTGGTTCGCAACCTGGATACCCAGACCTCGCAAGTGGTTATCGAGGCCCGCATCGTAGAGATGAATTCGGATTATGCCCGCCAGATCGGCATCCAGTGGGGTGGAAACACCTTCATGGATGCGGCGCACGGCAATCCCACGGGGCTGGTTTTCCCCTACAACATTGGTATTGGTGGCGGGGCAGACGACAGCAGTTCACCAATGTCCGGTCTGGTTCCAGCAGCCCGAACCGGCGTTGCTGGAGGCGCAAATCCAAATTTTCTGGTCAATATGCCTGCCCCAGCTGGCCTCAATACCGGAAGTGCCATCGGCCTCACCCTGGGGTCAGTGGCAGGGGCCTTCAACTTGAACCTGCGCCTCTCGGCCATGGAGTCCACCGGCACGATCCGCATCGTGTCCTCGCCGCGAATAACCACGATGGACAACATCGATGCTGTCATCGAACAGGGTGTGTCGATTCCGGTGTCGGTGGTGAGTGCGATGGGAGCCCAGACCCAGTTTGTGGATGCCAAACTGCACCTGGGGGTCAAGCCGCATGTCACGAACGAGGGCACCGTCCTGCTCACGGTGATGGTGACCAACAACCAGCCGGACTTCGCCAACACCGGCTCCAACGGAAACCCCAGCATCCAGAAAAAGGAAGCCAAGACCACCATGCTGGTGCGCGACGGTGACACTGCGGTCATCGGCGGGATCTACACGCGCAACTCAGGTCTCAGCTATACCAAGATTCCGTTCTTCTCGGACATCCCGATCTTGGGTTGGTTCTTCCGCAGCCGCAAAGAGAACGACAACCGTACCGAAATGCTAATTTTCCTCACGCCACGCATCGTGAACCGGGCTCGCTCGCTTGGTCAGTAGCGGCGCCAAGGGAGCAAGATTTCATTGGAACGACACGGAGAGAGCCATGACAGCAAGTAGAACCATTGGTCGAGTGGCCGCCCTAGCCGTCCCTGTGGGCGTCTTTCTGTCCCTTGCCGCATGCACGATTGACGACGGCCCAACCGGACTTCTGATCGAACAGGATCAGTGGCTCGGGACGGCAACCGGTGTCGCGACGTGCTCGGTTCCGGTGACAGCCACGAGCGATCGGAGAATCGATGGAGTCCTTGACGTCGCGCTGCCGTGGACAGCCCACTACCTTTTTTACCCCCTGGTGGAGAATCTGTTGGCGTCATTCAACGGGCTGGTGGGCAGCACCACGGTCGGGGGCGTGGAAGAGAAGAACAACATCACTATGGAATCGTTTCACGTCGAGTTGCAGGTAACTCCCGCTTCGGGTACCAGCTTCGCCTGGGATTCCGGGTGCTCGGGTGAGTTCGATGCTCCGTCAGACACGTGGCAGCTTGCACCCGGCGACGTCATCTCGGAGATCGTGGAGATCATCAGGCCTTGCAACACGGCCCCGCTCTTCCGGTACCTGCAGGGCCAGTTCTCCCAGGGCCAGGCGTTCCCTGAGGTCAAGGTCGCAACCAACATCAAGGCCAAAGGCCGCCTAGGCAGCTCGGATATCGAGAGTCCGCCCTTCGATTTTTCAGTGAAGGTCTGCTACGGCTGCCTGCAAACTGGGTATTCCGACACGACGGCTGCGCAGTTCAGCTTCCCGGCAGTGCCCAAGTGCACGGACCTTACGACCAACCCGTACATGGGTGACCCGTGCAATCCGGCCCAGGACCAGCTCCTGCTTTGTTGTGCGACTCGCTGGGACGACCAGGGCAATGCCTTGGCGGTTGAATGTCCGGCAGTCCCGGCCGGCGCACCGTGATTGACCCATCCAACCCATCCAGCCGCTATTGACACGCCCGGCTCGCGGTGGCTAGAACCCAGCCGCAAGTCATGTTCCGCGACACTCTTCAGAAGATGGTGGACCGCCTCGATGGGGGCGTGGCTGGGATCCTGATGGGGTTTGACGGGATCGCGGTCGATCACTACAGCCGGGCAGGGAATGATGAGATCGATATTCAGACCGTAGGCATGGAGTTGGCCCACGCCATCACCCAGATGGACAAGGCGGTCGAGCGGCTCGAGCTGGGCCACGCGGCCGAAATCACCGTACGGACCGACAGTTTGGTCGTTCTCGTGTACGTGCTGAGCAAGGAGTACTTCGTCGCCTGCGCTGTGCGTTCCTACGCGAGCTTCGGCAAGGCGCGCTACGTGATGCGCCTGGCGGCTCCTCAAATCCGGGCTGAGCTGTGAGTGCCGAGCGGACATCCTCACCGGTCGTCGTGGTTTTGCACGGCCCGAACCTGAATCTACTCGGTTCACGAGAGCCCGACATCTACGGCCACACCACGCTGCGAGAAATAGACCAAGATCTGCTGCGGCGAGGTCGTGAGCTGGGGCTGCTGGTACAGACCTTCCAGTCGAACCAAGAAGGCGCCCTCATCGATCGGGTACAGCAGGCGCGCGGGCAGGCCAAGGGTCTCATCATCAACGCTGGCGGGCTGACTCACACCAGTGTCTCCCTGCGGGATGCTATCGCGGCTGTCGCTCTGCCGACGGTTGAGGTCCACCTGTCCAACCTTGCGGCCCGCGAGGAGTTTCGCCACCGTTCCCTGCTGGCCCCGGTTTGTCTTGGCCAGATCGCCGGTCTGGGACCGGTGGGCTACCGGCTTGCGCTCGAAGCACTCGCGCACCTGCTGCACCCCGGCCCGCTTGGGCAGCCGGCGCTTTCCCGTGATGCTGAACCGTCGCCCGCAAAGCCACGCTCTGCGGTCGCCTCGCCGAAGAAAGGAGCCCCCACCCGATGAGCAAAGCCAAGGCCCCAGTCCGGAAGGACGAGAAGAAATCCTCGTCTTGCTGTTGCGAGGAGCCGCTCTGCGCTCTCGGGCCAGAGGAACTCGCCACCGTGCGAGAGCTGGCCGAGATCGCAACCGAGTTTGATCTGGCTGAACTGGACGTGGACCCTTGCGGTGGAATACGCATTGTCCGCCGTCAGGCGGGCGGCGGTACGGTCACGGCCGCTACACCGGCCACATCCGCTTTGCCCCCGCCCGCAGCTAGCCCGGCGGTGGAGAAGGCGGAAGGGCCCGCCGAGAGCGGCGTGCTCCTCACCTCGCCATTCGTGGGCACTTTCTACCGTGCGCCGGCGCCCGAGGCGCCGCCGTTCGTGGAAGTCGGCCAGAACGTGCGCAAGGGCCAGGTCGTGTGCATCGTCGAAGCCATGAAGCTGATGAACGAGATCGAATCAGAATTCGACGGCAAGATCCTGGAGATTCTAGTGAAGAACGCGGAACACGTCGAGTATGGGCAGTCCCTGTTCCGCATCGAGAAGGCCTAGGAAGATCTCACCACGGAAGGCGTAGATTTCGAATTTGGCTCTGTGTCCTCTGTGCCCTCCGCGGTGAATCCGAAAGCACCATCACTGTGTTCAAGAAAGTACTCATAGCCAACCGTGGCGAAATCGCCCTACGCGTGGTTCGCGCCTGTCGCGACATGGGAATCCGATCGGTCGCGGTGCATTCCACTGCTGACGCGGACGCGCTCCACGTGCGCTTCGCGGATGAGAAGGTGTGCATTGGCCCGCCCCCTGCGCGCCAGAGCTACAACAACGTTCCCGCCCTGATCAGTGCAGCCGAGGTGACCGGCGCCGACGCCGTCCATCCAGGGTACGGGTTTCTGGCCGAAAATGCCGAGTTCGCCGAAGTCGTACAGAAGTGCGGCTTGCATTGGATTGGGCCCCAGCCCGAGCTGATGCGCCTGATGGGCGACAAGGTTTCCGCGCGCAAGGCGATGGAGGCGGCAGGCGTTCCGGTGGTCCCAGGCTCGCTCATCATCGAAACCGATCGACAGGCGGAGGAGGCGGTGGAGCGCATCGGGCTGCCCGTCATCATCAAGGCTACCGGTGGGGGCGGCGGTCGGGGCATGAAGATCGTCGAAGACAAGTCGCGGCTCTTCACCCAGTTGGCCTCCGCCCGGGCCGAGGCCCAGGCCGGATTCAACAACCCCGCGGTCTACCTGGAGCGCTACATCGGGCATCCCCGCCATATCGAAGTGCAGGTTCTGGGCGACGGCTCCACCGCGATCGCCATGGGCGAGCGCGAGTGCTCCATCCAACGCCGACACCAGAAGCTGATCGAGGAGGCTCCTTCGGTGGCTCTCGATGATGCCCGACGGGTCGAGTTGCTGCGCACCGCGCGCAAGGCCACTGCGGCGATTGGCTACCGCACGGTTGGCACCCTGGAGTTCCTGCTCGACGAGGGAAGGCACTTCTACTTTATCGAGATGAACACCCGCATCCAGNNTTCTATTTCATCGAGATGAACACCCGCATCCAGGTAGAGCACACCGTCACTGAGGCGGTCTTTGGCGTGGACTTGGTGAAGGAGCAGATGAGGTTGGCCGCCGGCGATCCGCTGCGCCTCCACCCGGACATGCGGCCGCGCGGTCATGCGATCGAGGTTCGCATCAACGCAGAGGATCCTGTCACGTTCGCTCCCTCGCCCGGGCTCATCACGGCGCTCAACCTCCCCGGCGGACCAGGCGTGCGGGTCGACACGCACATCTATGCCCACTATCGTGTTCCCCCCTACTACGACTCGCTGCTGGCGAAGTTGATCGTGCATGGGGAGAACCGTCACGTTGCCCTGGCCAGGTTGCGCCGGGCTTTGGGCGAGGTGGTGGTGGAGGGCATCAAGACCAACGTCGAGCTTCACAAGCGTGTCATCGACCATCCCGACTTTATCGCCGGTCACTTCGACACGCATTTTCTCGAACGTCTGTAGTCCACCCACACCGCACCCCGCCACTCGGTGTTCGCCGATTGACTCGTCGCTCAGACGGTACGCGGGGTTTCACATTGTCCGCAAATTTCAGTCCACGCCTTTACAGGTTTACCGTATGCGGTAACACTTGAAGGCTGGACCGTTCCAGGTGGTAACCAAGAAAGACAAGTACCTCGCAGCAGCGCAGAAATACCTAGAGCGGGGAAGCCTTGAGAAGGCCCTGACGGAGTTCCAGAACGCCGTCAAGGAGGATGCGAAGGACACCCGCACTTGGCTGCGCATGGCGGAGGTGCATGTTCGCCTGGGACAAAACGACAAGGCCGTCGATGTCTATCAGAAGACGGTGGACCTCTACGTCGAGCAGGGTTTTTTTCAGCGCGCAGTAGCCGTCTACAAGAACATTATCAAGCTCTCTCCTGAGGCGGTGCAGGCCCGCAGCAAGCTCGCGGATGTCTACCGCCAGCTTGGGCTGTTCTCGGACGCCATCCAACAACTGGAGCAGGCGGTCCTGCTGCACCAGAAGGCTGGCCGGATTTCCGAGGCGCTGACTGCGATGAAGCAGATCCTCGATCTCAATCCGGACCAGCCATCCGCGCGTATCCGCTATGCCGAACTGGCTGTGCAAGCGGGACAGAACGACGACGCGGTGGTCGAATTCCGCGAGGCGGCCAATCTGCTCAAAGGCCAGGGGCGGACCGATGAGTTCATCCGCGTGGCAGAGCGAATCTTGTACTACCAACCTGACGATCTCGTCCTCGCCAAAGAGATCTCCTCTAGCTACCTCGATCGCAACAACGCCCGCGCCGCCCTGGCCCGACTCAAGCCCTGTTTTGACGCCAATCAGAACGATCCGGAGATCCTCGACCTGCTGGCCCGTTGTTTTGAGCAGCTGGGTCAGCCGCACAAGAGCTTGCCTGTGCTCAAAGAACTCTGCCGCATCTACGCGAATGCCGGGCGCACAGCGGAGCGCAACCAGACCATCCAGCGGGCGCTTGCCCTGGACCCGAATGATCCCGACATCTGCGCGATGCTGGGGCGTCCAGCACCCGACAGTGCCCGTGCGCCAGCCGCAGTCATCCCTCTGCGCCGGGCGATGCCCAGCCCGTCCGCAGATGTTACCCCGGCGCCGGTGACCTCTGGGCGAGCTACAGCCATCACCTTCAGCGAGATGGAGGTCCCGGTCGCACTGCAGGACAAGTACAGGACGCCGTCACCTGATGAGGTCCCCAGTGTGGCGGACCGAGTGGCCATCGCCTCGGGCCTGGTGGAGAAGCCGGAGGACGAGGCCGAGATCAAGCGCATCCTGGCCGAGGCCGACGTGTTCGTAAGGTATGGACTAGTGGAGCGTGCCGCCGAGCATCTGCGGCGGGTGTTCGAGCGGGTGCCCACGCATATCGGAGCGCACGAGCGCCTGGCTGCGGTGCTGGTCCAGCTCGGCCGCAAGGCCGAGGCGGCGGCGGAACTGGAGGTCCTCGCCCAGCAGCTCTTCCGGTCGAGCCGGGGCGAGGCAGCCATCTATGCGCGCCGAGCGCTGGAAATGAACCCGAGCGCCCGGCGGGCACAGGAGGTGCTGGCCGCGCTGGATCGCGCGCCGACGGCAGCTAGCCAGCCTGCCCATTCCCGCCGCCAGGCAACGCCTGAGCCCGAAGCGATTGGCAGCGGCGAAATCGAACTCATGGGCGACGGCGGGGCCGCGGAGGACGAGGCAGCGGACAGCACCGGCGCAGTGGCGGCCTTGGCCGAGGCGTTCGGCAGCGCGGAGGTCGACGGGGAGGGACAGGGCGAAGGATTTGAGCACGGGACCACGCCCGCCACACCAGCCTCCCGACCAAGCCAGGAGGTCACGCCCACCTATCAAGCGCTTCCGCCAAGCAACGCGGACAAAGAGTGGGCGGCTTCCGATGCGGTGTTGGGGGACCTGGAGCAAGTAGACTTCTTCATCGAGCAGGAACTGGCAGAAGAGGCGCAGGCGTTGCTCGACGACCTGGAGAACCGCCATCCCGGGCACGCCCTGGTAGCGGACCGGCGCGAGAAGTTGACGATCCTCAGGAGGGGCGCGCTGCCCAAGGAGGAACCGACGTCCGAGCCGACCGCGCCGGTGGCAGTGGAGCCGACCCCCATGCCGCAAGCAGCCAGGGGAACCGCCGGTTCGCAAGACCTCGACACCCAGGCAGACCTGGGGCTGATGAACAAGACCCTGGAGCGCCATGATCTTGCGATCCAACACTTCAGGGCGCTGCTGGATGATCCCAAGCGTGAGGTCTTTGCCCTCACCATGATCGGCGAAAGCCACGAAGCCATGGGCAACCACGCGGAGGCCATTCGCTGTTTCCAGGACGCGCTCAAGAGTCCGCGCGCCACCGAGGCTGAGGCCACTCAGCTCTACTTCCTGCTGGGGAATGTCTTCTACAACACGGGCGATCGCGACGAGTCCCTCTACTACCTGGAACGAGTCTCCAAGCGAGATCCGACTTTCCGTGATGTGCAGCGCCGACTGGCTGCGCTAAAGTCGCGCGGCAGCCCTCACTGATCGGGGCTGTCACGGGTCCGGCGCGCGTGAGCAGTAGTGGCAGCATGAGCGGCCAGTGCGTGGGAGGCCTGCCTGGGCGACTGGCGTGACTCATCGCGCACCCAGTTTCCGCCTTTCGCGTCCCGCCCACGAACACGCTCACCCCCGCGCTCACGCCCAGGCGACCCGCGAATCGGCCTTTCAGCAGGCGCGCGATTTACCGCTCTTGGTTTCCCACGAAGGTGATGCTAGCGTCGCTTTTCCTTCTAGCGTCACTTCCCTTCTGGCGTCACCTTCTCCGGTTGTAGCCTGACCGGCGCCATCGCCTGATTCTGCGGAGGGCCCCAAATGCCCAGCGAGCGCGAGTACGAACAGGTCTTGCAAAAAGAGCCCGCCAACGGCGATGCCTTCGTGGCTCTGCGCAAGGCATATCGCGAGTCGGGTCGTTTCGACAGACTGGTCACGTTGTACGAGACACGTGCCCAGGCCATCGACGACCAAGCCAAAGCGGCTGAGCTATTCTACCTGGCGGCAGAGGTCCGCTTGGACCATCTGAGCGACACCTCGGGAGCCGAGGCCGACCTGGCGCATGCTGTCAGCCGCGATGCCAGCCATCGCAAGGCAGCCAAGCGTCTGAAAGATGTCTACCGCGAACAGGGCCGCACCGACGAGTACCTGACCACGTTGGAGATGGAGGCGGTGGCGGTGGCGCGTGCCAAGGACTCGGCGCGCATCGAGGAGTTGAAGGCCGAGGCCGAGCAAGCCGCCGGTCAGGAGATTCAGCGAATTGCGCGGGCGGTCGCTACACCAGCCCTTCGTGGCAGCATTTCGGCCGACAACCTAAAGACCGTCGAGCAGGCACGAAAGNNCAGCAAGCGGCCCAGAGGCTGAGCGATGTGGTGCGGCTCTACCCGCGCGACGACAAGGCATTGGACGCCCTGGCCTCAGTCTTTGCCAACCCGCAGTGGACGGGCGCGGATGGCCCGGAGCGGGCCGCGGGTTTGTACAGCCAGATAGCGCGGC
The DNA here is from genome assembly GCA_003157315.1 of Myxococcales bacterium. The sequence goes on from PMJE01000650.1 coordinate 10,345, forward strand.
GCCGGCACGAGGCGGGCGACATCGACAACGCTGTGGCAGCTCTGCGCAAGGCCCTCGGCGCAGTGCCTAACCATGCCGACGCGTCGGCGCTCATGGAGCGCGTGCTGACC